>CAUCXP010000041.1 GCA_958446785.1 uncultured Collinsella sp.
ATGTACTCTCCTGTCTCCCCCGTCGATTCAAAAACTAAAATCCGACGGACAAGGAGCGAGCGACCGTCAAGTGCCGCAGATTGCCGTGAAAGAGGAGCGCCGCGTACTTTGTGTACGCAAGCGACGGTTTGAACGGCAAGGTGCGGTGCTTGGCGGCCGCGCAGCGTCTGTTTCTACTAGTTGCCGAGGAACTCGGCGACCGTCTTGGCGATTCTGGCACCCGTCAGGCCGTAGTGCGCAAAGACCTCGGGGCTCGTGCCGGTGATGACCGGCGCATCGGGCAGGGAGAGGCACTTGACCGGACACGGGCAATGCTCGCCCACGACCTGCGCGACCATGGAACCCAGGCCGCCGAAGGGGCTGTGCTCTTCGACGGTCACGACGGCGCGCGTGGCACCGGCGGCCTCGATCACAGCCTCAGCATCGAGCGGCTTGACGCAATACATGTCGAGTACCGTTGCCGAGATGCCCTGCTCGGCCAGCAGATCGGCGGCGTCCACGGCATGGCGGACCATCTCGCCGGTGGCGACAATCGTCACATCGGCGCCGCGACGCACCCAAGTGGCGCGATCCATCTGGAACGGGCACTCGTCCTCGGTGTACACGTCCTCCACCGGGTTGCGGCCCACGCGGATGTAGGCCGGCTTGTTGTCGGCGACCAGGGCACGCACGAGCTCGGCGGTCTGGAAGCGATCGCTCGGCAGATACACGCGCATGTTGGGAATCGCGCTCATGGCGGCGATATCCTGCGCGGAGTGATGGCTCATGCCTAAGGCGCCGTAGGACACGCCGCCCGAGATGCCGATGAGCTTGACGTTGGTGTTGGAGTACGAAACGTCGACCTTGCACTGCTCATACGAGCGCGTGGTCACAAAGGACGCCGGCGAGGCGGCCCAGGCCTTCTTGCCGCACGAGGCCATACCGGCGGCGATACTCACCAGGTCCTGCTCGGCGATGCCGACCTCAATGGACTGCTGGGGATACTGATCGAAGAACGGCGTGAGCGATGCGGAGCCGCGGGAGTCGGAGCACAGGACGACGATGTCTTTATCGGTTGCGGCGGCCTCGAGCAGCGTGTCGCAGATAGCCTTGCGGTTGGCGATCTTGTTAGCCATTGATAGCCTCCTTATGGGCAGCGAAATCGGCGATGATCTGGGCATATTCCTCATCGTTGGGCAGGTGATGATGCCAGGCGGCCTTGTCCTCCATAACGGGCGAGCCATAGCCCTTCACCGTGTTGAGGATGATGACCGTGGGCTTGCCGCAGGTCTCGGCGGCCAGCGTCAGCGCGGCGTCGATGGCCTGGACGTCGTTGCCCGGAATGGACAGCACGTTCCAACCGAAGGCGGCCCAGCGCTCCTCCTGCGAATCCTGCTTCATGACGTCCTCGGTGCTGCCGCTGATCTGCAGGCGGTTGCGGTCCACGAGCGCGCACAGGTTATCGAGCTGGTAGTTGCCGCCGCTCATGGCACCCTCCCAGACCGAGCCCTCGGCAAGCTCGCCGTCGCCCATGATGGTGTAGACGCGGTAGTCGCGGCCATCCATCTTGCCGGCAAGCGCCATCCCGACGGCCACGGGCAGGCCATGACCCAGCGAGCCCGAGTTCATCTCGATGCCCTTGAGCTTGTTGTTGGGGTGGCCGATGTAGGGGCTGCCGAACTTAGAGAAGCGGGCCTTGACGTCGTCGAGGTCCAGATAGCCCTCGTGGCAGAGCACCGCGTAGTAGGCCTCCATGGCGTGGCCCTTGGAGAGTACGAAGCGATCGCGGTTGGGATCGTCGACGGTCTCGGGAGAAATGTTGAGGTGGTTGGCATAGAGGGTCATCAGCGCATCGATGACCGACATGTCGCCGCCGATGTGCCCGCCAGCGCCAGCCATGATGATATCGACGCAATCGCGGCGAAGGTCCCAACGCAGGGATTCAAGCTCTTCGATAGTTGCCATTTCTACTCTCCTCGCAGGTAAGCTTTGACGTCTTCTTCGATGGGGTCGTACAGGTCGGGGACAATGCCGATGTACTTGCACGCCTCGTAGAGCACCGGCACCACGTTGGCGTGAATGGCGACGCAGTGGTGGATGTAGGGACCCTCGACGATCTTGGCCTCGAGGCGCTTGAGGTTGTCGACCTCGACCCACAGGTAGGTGCCCATGCCGGCCGGGCCGTCGATGCCGCGGGCGTTGCCCAGCAGCAGCGAGTACTCGCCGTTGTCGCCGTCAAAGCGGGCAAGGGTGAGGTCGCCGTGCTTGGCTTCGGCCGTCAGCGCGCCGGGATGATCGAACGCCAGCGGGTAGGTGAGCTTGGGCTTGACGGCCGCACAGCTGCAGGGCCAGGGGCCGCAGTGCTGCAGCAGCTCGCCGTTCTCGTTATCGGGATGGCGCACGGTCCAGTCGGCGAACATGCCGCGGTGACGGCCCAGGTCGGCGGCCTCGACCATAAGCGCGGTGATAGCGCCATGGATGTCGGTCTCGCAGACGATGGGGATGCCCATCTCGTTGAGGATTGCGTTGGCGGCGCAGGGCATAATGCCCAACTCGTCCTGCAGGGCGTTCCAGCACTGGATGGCGCCGGCGTTGCAGCCGTACTTCTCGACCAGGCGCTTCATGGCAATGGCGAGTCCTGCGACCGCAGGAACCTTGTCCTCGGGGATGCAGATCTCAAAGCTGTCACCAATGTGGGCGAGCATGGCTGCCATGGCCTGCTCGTCAGCCTGGGCGTCGCGCACGGCCTGGACAAGCTCGGTCATGGGGATGGGCGAAAGCTGGATGTTGAACTTCTCGAGCAGCTCGCCCTCGTTGCACATGGTCGACCAGAAATCGAACGGACGGGTGGCCATCTGCAGGATGCGGGTGTGCTTGAAGGTCTTGACCACGTTGCACACGGCCAAAAAGTCCCAGACGCCGCGCTCGAACTCGGGATCGGTCAGACGGCAGTTGGTCATGTAGGTGAAGGGAACCTGGAAGCGGCGCAGGACCTTGCCGGTGGCGAACAGACCGCACTGGCTATCACGCAGACGGGTGCCGTCGGGCTCGGGGCGCTCGTCGCGCGGCCCCCACAGCAGCACGGGCAAGCCGAGCTCGCGGGCAAGGCGGGCGCAGACATACTCGGTACCAAAGTTGGCGTGGCAGAGCATGATGCCGTCGACGCCCTCGGCGCGGAACTTCTCGACGATAGGCGCGATATGGCTGTCGTCGAACAGCAGGCCCTCGTCGTTGATGTCGTCGATATCCACAATCTCGACGCCGATCTCGCGCAGGCGATCAGCCGTCAGACCGCGATACTTGATCGCGTCCGGCGCGCTAAAGATACTGCGGCGCGTGGGCACAAAGCCGAGCTTGATCTTGTCCATGTACGTCCTCCCCTAGTCACATGTTCAGTAAACAGACGCATGTTTCGTTTTGTTTTGTTTACTAAATGTTTTACTCTTTTGTTTAAAAGTTTAGCGCGAAAGTCTCGTAAACGGTAGAGAAATCAGCCTAAACGGTATGTAAACAATCTGAACATACAAGGGCAACAAAAAGAGGGCCCCGAAGGACCCTCTTTTGAATAGCGCTATGTTTACTGCCCTAGCGAGCTTTGGCACGCTGCAGGCGATGCCGTCTCCGCCTAGATTTCGCGCACGCTCTGGCGCTCGACAAAATAGGTCGACACAGCCGTTTTGCAGGTATAGCTCTTGGGATTGCGGATGTTGCCCACCAGACGGCGCACCGCGATCTCGCCCACCTCGTGTTTGGGAACATGCACCGTGGTGAGCGGCGGGTTGGAGAAGGCGCCCAGAGATAGGTCGTCAAAGCCGATGATCGAGACATCCTCGGGCACACGTATACCGTGCTCATTCAGCGCGCGCATGGCGCCTACGGCAAGCACGTCGTTCTCGGCAAAGAAAGCCGTCGGCAGGTTGTCGCGTGAGACGCTGTCGAGCCACGCGCCCATGTCGCGATAGGCGCCCTCGAGCGTGGTGCCCAGCGTGACGCGCCATGCCGGATTGGCCTCGAGGCCCGCATCCTCAAGCGCTTGTCGATAGCCGCGCTCGCGGTCCTTAAAGTTGCGGATGCGAAGGTCGCCCGCCAGATAGCCGATTTGCTTGTGACCTTTCTCGATAAGGTAGTCCACGGCGCGCAGTACCGAATCGGTATTGGCAATGACCACGGCATCGAAGTACTGGCGGTCGCTCCAGCCATCGAGCACAATCAGGTGGGCGGCGGCGTTAGCGAACAGGGCGTAGTCTTCCTCACCCAGCTCGGTACCCATCAGCACGATAGCAGCGGACGGATCGGCGATCAGGCCCTCGACCTGCGGACGCACGGCGTCTAGGTCGCTAAAGTCGAGCGAGACAAAGCTCGTGCTCATGCCGTGGCGACGCGCCTGGCGCTCCACGCCCTCGATGACCGCGGGGTGGAAGGTGCTCTCGTCCAGGATGGCGCCCGTCTTGCGCGCGAGCACAAACTGGATGCTCTCGAGCTGCGTCGACTGCTGATAGCCGAGCGACTGCGCGCACTCCAGGATGACTTTGGCGGTCTCCTCGCTCACGCTGCGCTTGCGGTTGAGCGCGTTGGACACGGTTGCGGGCGAAAAACCGGTGATGCGGCTGATCTCGCGAACACTTGCTTTGGCCATTGTTCCCCCTAGCAACGGTCGTGGCGGAGCATCGTGGCCTGACCGTCCCGTGACTCGACAACTAAACGACCGCAAATTCAATCTAAACAGAATAGTAAATGTTTAATAGCTAGTTTAGCCTGTTGTCAAGCGAAGCGACGCGACTATTCCCCCAACGGGCGTATTTACTCGGTAGCTAATCTGGAACGGGGCACAGAAACCGTTTAGCCAAGGATGCGAGCCATGCGTGCCTTAAACTCCACGAGGAAACGTGGGGCGTCCACGGTGAGCGCCACGAGCGCGCTCTTATCCGGATCGGACAGACGGTGCTCGTCACAGATAGTGCGGCCGCGGTACTCGCCCAGCAGGTCGACACGAAGATTGCAGCCGAGCGCACCCACGAGCGTGGGATCAATCGCCACGGCAACCGCCAGCGGATCGTGCAGCGCGCAGCCGCCCAGGTAGGGCGCGTTCATTTCGTACGAACCGATATAGTGCTCGACCATGCTCGCAAACGCGCAGCCAGCCATAGTGCCCGAGCCCGTCCAGCCGGCAACGTCGCGACGTGTGAGCACCACGCGGTGCGTCACATCCAAGCCCACCATGGTGAGCTTGCGGCCCGAGCGCAACACGGCGTCGGCAGCCTCGGGGTCGCCCGCCATGTTGGCCTCGGCGCCCGCGCTCACGTTGCCGGGCACGGTAAGCGCACCGCCCATCACGACCACGCGGCCGATGGACATCATCGCCGCCGCATCGCGCTCCAGGGCAAGCGCCAGATTGGTGAGCGGGCCGGTCGCAACGTAGACCAGATCGGGACCATAGGTACGCGCGGCATCAATCAGGTAATCGACCGCCGCATTGCCATCGGCCGACGTCGCGCCCACCGGCTCGTACGGCGAGGCGGGCACGCTTGCGCCGCCGATGCCGTTCTTGCCGTGGATAAGCGTGGTGGACGCCGGCGGCGTGTAGGGTTCGGTCGCTTTCATGGGACGATCGGCGCCCAGGTACACCGGCACCTCGGGACGACCCAACAGGTCGAGCACCGCCAAGCAGTTGTGCGCTGACTGCTCGACGCGCACGTTGCCAAAGCACGTGGTGATGCCGACGAGCTCCACCTCGGGGCTCGCGATGGCATAGGCGAGCGCCATCGCATCGTCCACACCCATATCCAGATCAAGGATCAGCTTCTTGGTTGCCATTGTTCTACTCCGCTTCTCCGTCTACATTCAAACCGTCTAAATCAAACTTGTGCTCGACTTCCGCACGCGTGGGAATTGATTGCTGAGCGCCCAGGCGCGACACCGTCACCGCCGAGGCGCGAGTACCCGCGGCCATGCACTCAAAGAGCGGCAGGCCCTCCAGACGAGCCGCCGCCAACGCGCCGATAAACGTATCGCCCGCGGCCGTCGTATCGACCACCGCGCTCGAAAGCGCCGGCATGCGCAGCGGCTCACCGCCATCGCCGAGCGTAACCGAGCCGGCGCCGCCCAACGTGATGACCGCAGCCCCGGCGCCCTTGTCGAGCAGCGCATTGAGCGCGGCGACGCAACTCGCATCATCTGTGGGCAGAATGCCCGTCAGCATCTGGCACTCGGTCTCGTTGGGGCAGACCAAGTCGACCGCAGGCCACGCTCCTGCCGGCAGGTCGCAGGCGGGCGCCGGGTTAAAGATCGTATAGAACCCCAGCTCGTGAGCGCAAGCAAGCGCCTCGGCCGTCGCTGCAAGGTCACATTCGCCCTGGGCAATAAAGACGCTTCCGGCAGCCGGGGCAATCTCGCTGGCATCGCCGTCGAGCTCGTCGGCCACCAAGCGCCTCAGTGCGCGGGCAACGTCCTCGCCCGCAAGCGCATGGTTGGCGCCCGGCGACAGCACGATGCGGTTGTCGCTCTCGCAGCGAATGATAGTCGCGGTACCGGTCTCCACGTCATCGCGACGCGCCACGAACTCAACGCCCACGCCGGCATCCTGGAGCCCTGCCACGAGCGCATCGCCAAAGGTATCGCGCCCAACAGCGCCGATCATGCACGTGCGCGCACCCATGCGCGCAGCGGCAACGGCCTGATTGGCTCCCTTACCGCCGGCGTTGGTGATAAAACCGCTGCCATCGACCGTCTCGCCCGCACGCGGCATGCGCTCGCACGCCACCGAAAGGTCCATGTTCATGCTGCCGAACACCGCAACGATGCTGTGATCCGCCATGGAAACCTCCTCGTCTTCAGGCTTTGCGCCCACCGTCGACCAACGATTGTGCACTCTCGCACCCCCTATAACTTTAGTCCACTTTGATGTGGACGCGCGCTTGAGCTTACGCCAGCAGCAAGCATTCACAGGGGCAGGCAGCTACAATGAATACGTGCTGATTATTCTCGTCATTGGATGATGTTTTATGGAACAATTCTCGCAATCGGGCTCGCGCGGTCGACGCCGCACGGGCAACGAGCCGGCGCCGCACGAACGCGTGAAGGGCGAACGCCGTGCCAACGAGCCGCGACGCACCGCGAGCCTCCATCGCGCTTCTGCCAACAACGCGGGCCGCGCCAACACTCCCGCCGCGGAGCAGACGCCTGCTCGCCCCAAGTCCCGCTACATCCCTGCCCTTGACGGCCTGCGCACGCTTGCCGTCGTCGCAGTGGTGCTCTATCACCTCAACCTCACGTGGGCTCAGGGCGGCCTGCTTGGCGTCACGATCTTCTTTGTGCTTTCGGGCTATCTGATCACGCGCTTGCTGCTCAACGAAGTCGCCAAGACCGGCCGCATCGACCTTAAGAGCTTCTGGATTCGCCGCATCCGTCGCCTGGTCCCCGCCGTGGTAACGGTAGTGTTCGTGACCTGCGCGCTGTGCACCATCTTTAACCACGTGATGCTCACCAAGATGCGTCCCGACATTCTGCCGTCGCTGCTGTTCTTTAACAACTGGTGGCAGATTCTGCAGGACGTCTCGTACTTCAACGCCCTGGGCGACCCCTCGCCGCTTACGCACTTTTGGTCGCTCGCCATCGAGGAACAATTCTACCTGGTTTGGCCACCGCTGCTGTTTGCCATGGTGTCCATGCATGTGAGCAAACCCAACACGCGCCGTGTGGTCCTGGGACTCGCAGCGGTATCCGCCCTTGCCATGATGGTGCTCTACAACCCTGCCGCCGACCCCAGCCGCGTGTACTACGGCACCGACACCCGCGTCTTCTCGCTGCTGCTGGGCGCCTGGATGGCCTTTATCCCCGATCGCGACCTGGCGCCGGTGCGTCTCGCTCATCGTTTGGGGCTCAATCG
Organism: uncultured Collinsella sp.; assembly: GCA_958446785.1. Taxonomy (GTDB): domain Bacteria; phylum Actinomycetota; class Coriobacteriia; order Coriobacteriales; family Coriobacteriaceae; genus Collinsella. The sequence continues at coordinate 7,865 of CAUCXP010000041.1, forward strand.
CCTGGCTGGCGCCGCCAAGCACGGCAAGAACGCCGAGGGCAAGCCTGGCGAGAAGGCCGACAACGCAGCCGAGACCGTCCCGGCACAGCCGAGCGCCCTCGTGCGCTTTTGGTCCTCGCCCGCATCCATCGATGTGTTGGGCGTCGTGGGTCTGGTTGGCCTTGCCGCCATGGTCGCGCTCACCAACGGCTACACCGCGTTCCAGTATCGCGGCGGCACGCTGCTATGCTCCATCCTCACGCTCATGGTCATCGCGGCCTGCGTGCAGCCCCAGGGAATGGTTGCCCGCGCACTGTCCGCCGAGCCGCTCGTGTGGGTTGGCAAGCGCTCGTACAGCATCTACCTGTGGCACTATCCGCTACTGTTGCTCATGAACCCGGTCGCCAACATCAACGATACGCCGTGGTGGCAGTACATTTTGCAGGTGTTGTTGGTGGTCGCCGTAGCCGAATGCTCATATCGCTTTATCGAGACGCCGTTTAGAAAGGGCACCTTTGGGCGCACCGTATCCGAGTTCCGCAACGGCACCACCACGCCCACCAACTGGGTGCGCGCGCACGTCCCTGTCTGCGCAGCCTGCGCTGTCGTGTTGGTCGTTGCACTGGGCGGCCTGGTCTTTGTGCCGGAGACCTCCGCACTGAGCGGTGAGGGCGCCGAAGTCCTCAACAAGGAAGCAAAAAACACCGCGCCCACCGACCAGCAGGCGGCCGACGACACCGACAAGGACAACGACGGCTTCCCCGATGGCTCCTACGACCTGTTGATGATCGGTGACTCCGTGTCGCTGCGCGCCGTTGATTCCTTTGACGGCGTGTTCCCGCACAGCCATATCGATGCCGAAAAGGGCCGCCAGTTTGATGCGGGCCGCGCGACATTTGAGGGCTATCTCCAACAGAACCTTGCCGGCAAGATCGTGGTCTTTGCACTGGGCACCAACGGCTTGGTAACCGACGACCAGATCGACGCCATCATGACCGATGCAGGAGATAAGCGTATTGTGGTGTTTGTGAACACGCGCAGCCCGCAGCCGTGGGTTGGCTCTACCAACCAGGCCATCACCAACGCTGCTACGCGCTACAAGAACGTGCGCGTTATCGACTGGTTCGGATACAGTGCCAATCGCAACGACCTGTTCGATGGCGATGGCACGCACCTATCGACCACTGGCGTGACTGAGTACCTCAACTTGATCCACGATGCAGTCAAGAAGGACCTGCCCGTGCATCCCGAGGATCACGTCAACGATCCGCAGCCGGCGGCCGTCAAGTCTGCCACCGACGCGCTCGTCAATGCGCTCGCTCTCAAGCCGCACAAGCTGGGCACCGACAAGTAACCTGCAGCGCAAACTTCCCACATTCGGAGGGGGTGCCCGCCACGGCAGACACCCCCTCCGGCAGTTAGGAACGTTCCTTATGTGCCGGCACCCAGGGACACTCCTGACACAGCCAAGGAACGCCCTCCTTGCGACCGAATTCTGGGCGCCTCGCCACCCCGAGCGTTGTTTCCAAGCCCCACATCCGCAGCAAACAACCCAAAATCACTCTTTTCGAGCCGACTCCAGGTGGCGCGCGCAGACGTGGTGTAAGAGCGTCCCGAGGTCCGTCGCTGCAAGTC
>CAUCXP010000042.1 GCA_958446785.1 uncultured Collinsella sp.
ATGCGCTCGCGCTCTGCCTCGGCAGCACGTGCTGCCTCCTCGGCGGCAGCGGCCTGCTCCTCGGCCTGCTTGGCGGCCTCGACTTCCTGGGCGCGGGCCTCGATCACCGAGGCGAGCTGCTTGCGGACCATGGCGACGTAAGCGTCCTCCAGGGCGGAGGAAGCGGACTTAGCGGGAATCTTCATTTCGGCGAGATGACCCATCAGTTCCTTGGAGGTCATGCCGAACTCTTTGGCCAGGGTGGACACACGGACTTTTGCCATATGACTTCACCTACCCTTTCTGGCACCTTGGGTGCCTAGAGACTGAACGAGCGTGGGGTATGCGCTGGGACCTGCCCGGCGCGACCGCGCGCTAGATCAGGTCCTCCGCATCATCGAAGGCGTCGGTGTCGTGGACGCCGCAGAAACGGGAGCCGGGACGAGCCTGGTTGCGGCACTGGATGCCGTCCTCGGACACGAACTCGCAGCGACGGACGTCCTCGTCCTCCTCGTCACCGATCAGGTCGGCGGCGGGCTCCTCGTGAACGGGAACGTTCTTGAGGATGTCGGCGGCAAGGGTCTCGGACTTGATGTCGATGTGCCAGCCGGTCAGGCGCGCGGCGAGGCGGGCGTTCTGGCCCTCCTTGCCGATGGCGAGGGACAGCTGGTCGTCGGGCACGATAACGCCGGCGTAGGCCTTCTCCTCGTCGATAAGGACGCGGGTGACCTTGGCGGGCGACAGGGCGTTGGCGACGTAGACGGCCGGATCGGCATCCCACAGGATGACGTCGACGCGCTCGCCACGGAGCTCGCCCACGACGGCGCGAACACGGCTGCCCTTGGGGCCGACGCAGGCGCCAACGGGATCCAGGCGATCGTCGAGCGAGTGGACGGCGACCTTGGAGCGCTGGCCGGGCTCGCGGGCGATCGACTTGATCTGGACGGTGCCCTCATAGATCTCGGGCACCTCCTGCTCAAACAGACGACGCATGAGCTCGGGGTGGGTACGGGAGATGACAATCGGCGGACGGCTGTGCTCGCCACGAACCGGCTGCAGGTTGGAGTTGGGGTCGCGAACGTCGATGATCACGGCCTTGATGTGCTGGTTGTGCAGGTAGCGCTCGCCCATCGGACGCTCGTTGCGCTCGTTCTCGTAACGGCGCTGGTCGAAGTGCGGAAGCTCGGCCTCGACGCCCTCGCGGATCTTGACGATCGTGAAGTCGGGCGTGGACTGCAGCACGGTACCGCTGATGAGGTCACCGATGCGGCCGGCGAACTCCTCGTAGATCTGCTCGCGGGCGGAGTTGCGCACGATGGCGTTGATCTCGGCCTTGGCGTGCTGGGCGGCGATGCGGCTCGTGTTCTTGGGGGTGACGTCGATCTCCTCGAACTCGGTGAAGTTGCCTTCCTCGTCCATGGAATCGTCGATCGGCTCCAGGCGGTAGACGTAGATCTTGCCGGTGGTGCGGTCGATGGTCACCTTGGCGCCCCACTCAAGATGCAGGATCTCGGCATAGCTCTTGGCGAGCGACTGCTCCAGGCGGTCGATCAGGTAGAGCTGGTCGATGTGCCTTTCCTGGCAAAGCTCCATCAGGGCGGTCATCATGTCGGATGCTGCCATCTTACTTTCCTTCCTTCGCGGGCTTGAAGTCGTAGGTGGGCTTCAACTTGCACTTTTTAACATCAGAGAAATCGAGGGTAACGGACTCGCCGTCCTCGAGCTCGAGGGTCACGTTCGTCTCGGTGGCGGCGGCAATCTTGCCGGCGTACTTGCGACGGCCCTCGGTGGCGGTGGAGGTGAGCTCGCAGTTCTCGCCCACAAAGCGGGCAAAGTCACTCGGGCGGCGCAGCGGGCGCGCCATACCCGGGCTCGACACCTCGAGCGTATAGCTCGAAGAGATGGGGTCGAGCTCCTCAATCACATCGCCGACCCATTTGGTGTTGGCCGTGACGTCATTGAGCGACAGGCTCTGACCCTCGGCACCCTCGATACGCACGCGCACGCAGGGAGCCTTGGTGGCACCCACGAGCTCAACGTCGACGATGTCGACATCATGCTGGGGAGCAACGGCCTCGAGCGCGTCGATGATCGCCTGCTCGGTCTTGGTCTTGACCATTGCGGCACCTCCATCCATACAAAAAAGAAGCGGGGCCGAAACCCCACTTCTTTCAATTACAACTTCATTTGCAAGGAAACTATACCAATAGCTGCGGAAACGTGCAAGCACAGTACGAATCTGCAGGTCAGCCTGAGCACAGGTTCTCCACAAGAAATGGATAATTGGGTGTTGTCGCAAGTATCCATAACCAAAAAGAGGGGCGACCCCTGCGGAATCGTCCCTCGTCTATAGCACGTCAGCTATGCGCGCAGCGCTTACTTGACCACCAGGTTAACCAGCTTGCCAGGCACGCAGATGGCCTTGACGACCGTCTTGCCCTCGAGCCACTTGGCGACGGCTTCCTCGGCGGCAGCCTGCATCTCCTCGTTGGAGGCGTCGCGGGCGACGTCAATGCGGCCACGGACCTTGCCGAGCACCTGGACCACGATCTGCACCGTGTCCTCGATGGACTCGGCCAGGTCGAACTCGGGCCAGGCGGCGGTGTAGGCATTGCCCTCGCAGCCGAGTGCCTCGTGCCACAGCTCGTCGGCCCAGAACGGGCAGATGGGGGCAAGGACGCTCACGATATCCTTGGCCACGCCGTAGCACAGCGCCTTGTCACGGGAAGCACCCTCGGTGGCATTGAGGTAGGCGCTCGCGGCGTTGACGAGTTCCATGACGGCCGAGATCGCGGTGTTGAACTGGCCGCGGTCGAAGTCCTCGGTGCACTTGGCAATGGTGCGATGACGCTCGCGATAAAGCTTCATCGCGACCTCGTCGAGCGCGGACTTGTCAAAGGCCACGTTAGCGTCGCCGGACTGAATGAGCTGCCACACGATACGCCAGGCGCGCTTAATGAAGCGGTTAGCGCCCTCGACGGCCTTGGGATCCCAGTCGAAGTCCTTCTCGGGCGGGGCGATAAACAGGATCGCCAGACGCATGGTGTCGGCGCCGTAGGGCTCGATGACCGAGCTCGGGGGCACGACGTTGCCCTTGGACTTGGACATGGTGTCGCCGTTCTCGTCCTTGACCATGCCCTGGCACAGCAGGTTGGTGAAGGGCTCGTCAACGCTCAGCAGGCCCAGGTCGCGCAGCGCCTTGGTAAAGAAGCGGCTGTAGAGCAGGTGCAAAATGGCGTGCTCGATGCCACCGATGTAGTTATCGACGGGCATCCAACGGTCGGCCGCCTCGCGGGAGAAGGGCAGCTCGGTGTTGTGCGGGTCGGTATAGCGCAGGTAATACCAGCTGGAGCAGGTAAAGGTGTCCATGGTATCGGTCTCGCGCTTGGCCGGGCGACCGCAAACCGGGCAGGTGGTCTCGTAGAACTCCTTGCACTCGGCGAGGGTCTCGCCGGCACCCAGGTCAAGGTTCTCGGGCAGCGTCACCGGCAGCTGGTCCTCGGGCACGGGCACGATGCCGCAGTGCTCGCAGTGGATGGCCGGGATGGGGTTGCCCCAGTAGCGCTGGCGGCTGATGAGCCAGTCGCGCAGGCGGAACTCGACCTTGCGACGGCCGCAGCCCATGGCCTCGAGGTCGGCCACGATCGCAGCCTCGCCCTCGGAGTGCTTGCCGCCGCGCATGCCGGTGTACTTGCCCGACTGGACCAGCGTGCCCTCGGCAGCGTGGGCGCAATCCCAGTCGACGTTCTCAGCATGGAAGGTGTCGATGGTCTCGCCGCTAGCCTCGACGGCAGCGCGATCGTCGTCGTCCAGGATGATCGGAACAATAGGCAGGTCATACTTGCGGGCGAACTCAAAGTCGCGCTGGTCGCCACAGGGAACGGCCATGACGGCGCCGGTGCCGTAGTCGGCTACGACGTAGTCGGCAACCCATACGGGGACCTTCTCGCCGTTGACGGGGTTCACCACGTAACGGCCCGTAAAGGCGCCGTGCTTTTCGAGGGTGCCCTGGGCACGCTCGACGGCAGAGATATGCTTGGAGTCCTCGACGATCTTGGTGACGGCCTCCTCGTACTGAGTGCCCTCGACGAGCTCGTGCAGACGAGCGTACTCGGGAGCGAGGACAAAGAAGGAAACGCCAAAGAGCGTGTCGGCGCGCGTGGTGAAGACGGTGATCTTGCCCTCGTCGCCCTCGATGGGCTCGCCATCGGCGTCGCACAGGGTAAAGTCGACCTCGGCGCCCTCGGAGCGACCGATCCAGTTGGCCTGCATCTGCTTGACGCGCTCGGGCCAGCCGGGGAGCTTCTCCAGGTCATCGAGCAGCTCCTGGGAGTAGTCGGTGATCTTGTAGTACCACTGCTCCAGGTCGCGCTTCTCGGGCTCGGTGCCGCAGCGCCAGCACTTGCCCTCGGTTACCTGCTCGTTAGCCAAAACGGTCTTGCAGGTGGGGCACCAGTTGACCGGGTTCTTCTTGCGGTAGACCAGGCCTTTTTCCCACATCTTCTCAAAGATCCACTGCCCCCAGCGATAATAGTCGGGGCTGCAGGTCTTAACGGTACGATCCAGATCGTAGGAGAAGCCCATGCGCCTCATCGTGGCGAGCGCCTGGTCCATGTTCTTATACGTCCAGGCGGCAGCCTGTGTGTTGTGCTTGATGGCGGCATTCTCGGCGGGCAGACCAAAGGCGTCAAAGCCGATGGGATGCAGCACGTCGTAGCCGCGCATGCGGGCCTGACGGGCCATGGCATCGCCGATGGTGTAGTTGCGCGCGTGGCCCATGTGCAGGTCGCCCGACGGATACGGGAACATCTCGAGCACATACTTCTTGGGCTTGGTGGCGTCAGTGTCGACGGCAAAGAGGTTGGAGTCCTCCCAGGCCTTCATCCACCTAGACTCAATGGCCTGCGCGTCGTATGCAGGGATCTCATCCTTATGATCTGTGCAATCGCACATATCAGCTCCTTTAATCTTAGCTGGGGTCGGTCGGCTTGGCTTTATTCGCTACTGCGGACAGTCCTGCGCAAGACGAAGAGCACATTAAGTGCTCTTCATTGCGTGCGGAACTTGTAGCGAACAAAGCCAAGCCGACCGACCCTAAGGTTAACTTGACTGATGATAGCAAATACGACAAGCGAGATGCCTGCAACTTGCCGGCATCTCGCTTTATCTTAATAACGTTGTTGTGAATCAACCGCTATTTGTTACCCGCCCAAGCATGGTCGGGTTTTCCAAGTGCCGCAGATTGCCGTGAAAGAGGAGCGAAGCGTGCTTTGGTACGCGAGCGACGGTTTGAACGGCAAGGTGCGGTGCTTGGGAAAGCCGCTTAGCGGTACGTGACACTCTGCTGGGAGTCTTTCACTACAACGTCGTGGGCTCCGCCTTCGACGATGGAGGTGGAGCTCACCAGGGTCAGGCGTGCCTTTTCCTGGAGCTCGGGGATCGAGAGGGCGCCGCAGTTGCACATCGTGGACTTGACCTTGTAGAGCGTGCCGCCCACGCCGTCCTTGAGGGAGCCGGCGTAGGGAACGTAGGAGTCGACGCCCTCGACGAAGCTGAGCTTCGCGGCGCCGCCCAGGTCGTAGCGCTGCCAGTTGCGGGCACGCGCAGAACCCTCGCCCCAGTACTCCTTCATGTACTGACCGTTCACGTTGACGCGCTCGGTCGGGCTCTCGTCAAAGCGGGCGAAGTAACGGCCCAGCATCATAAAGTCTGCACCCATGGCAAGGGCGAGCGTCATGTGGTAGTCGTAGACGATACCACCGTCGGAGCACACGGGCACGTAGACGCCGGTCTCCTCGTAGTACTCGTCACGGGCGCGGCAGACGTCGATCAGCGCGGTGGCCTGGCCACGACCGATGCCCTTGGTCTCGCGGGTAATGCAGATGGAACCGCCGCCGATACCGACCTTGATGAAGTCGGCACCGCAGTCGGCCAGGAAGCGGAAGCCCTCGGCGTCGACGACGTTACCGGCACCGACCTTGACGTCCTCGCCGTAGTTGGCGCGGATCCACTCGATGGTGCGCTTCTGCCACTCGCTGAAGCCCTCGGAAGAGTCGATGCACAGGACGTCGGCACCGGCCTCGATAAGCAGCGGCACGCGCTCCGCATAGTCGCGGGTGTTGATGCCGGCGCCGACCATGTAGCGCTTATCGCCGTCGAGCAGCTCGTTGGGGTTAGTCTTGTGGCTGTCGTAGTCCTTGCGGAAGACGATGCCCATTAGGTGATCGTTGTCGTCGACGATGGGCAGAGCGTTGAGCTTGTTATCCCAGATGACGTCGTTGGCAACCTTGAGGCTGATGTTCTTGTCGCCCACGATGAGCTGCTCACGCGGGGTCATGAACTCGGAGACCTTCTTTTGGTGGTCATCGCGGCTGGGGCGATAGTCACGGCTGGTGACGATACCCAGGAGCTTGCCCTTGGGAGTGCCGTCGTCGGTGACCGGCATGGTGGAGTGACCGGTCTTATCCTTGAGCTCGATGACCTGCTCCATGGTCATATCGGGGGTCAGCGTGGAATCGGACTGAACGAAGCCAGCCTTGTGATCCTTGACGGCCTTGACCATGGCGGCCTCGGACTCGGCGCTCTGGGAACCGTAAATGAAGGACAGGCCACCCTCGGTAGCGAGCGCGACACCCATGTCGACGCCCGAGACGGACTGCATGATAGCGGAAACCATGGGGATGTTCAGGGTGATTGCCGGCTTCTCACCGCGCTTAAAGCGGGTTAGCGGCGTCTTGAGAGAGACGTTGTTGGGGATGCACTGCGAGGACGAGTAGCCAGGGACCAGCAGATACTCCGAAAACGTGTGGGACTCACCGGGAAAGAACGTAGCCATGTTTCTCCTTTTTCCATGCGACCGGTCGGCTGCAGGCCTCGTAGGACCCAGCCCAACCTTGGGCGCCCAATACTGGGGAAGTATCTTAACGCACTTTGACTGCTACAATGCATGATTTAAGAAGAGCACACGAGGGTTTGACGCAGGCTTTGCGTTTGCCCAGCAAACGCTTTAGCGGGGAGACGTAAGGCACATGGAGTACAAGACGACGGCAAAGTTGGTCATTCAAGCGTGCGACAAAGATCTGCCGGGCGTCTTCGGCCACGGCTGTGTCTTGCTGCTGCAAGGTATCGCCCGCGAGCACTCGCTCAACCGCGCCGCCAAGAGCATGGGCATGGCGTATTCCAAGGCCTGGCGCATCGTGAACGAGGCGGAAGGCCAGCTAGGCTGCAAGCTCATCGAGCGCGACGGCGCCCGCGGATCCACGCTCACGCCGGCCGGCGAGCGAGCCATAGCAGTCTACGAGGAGCTGCAGGCCGACATCAACAACGTCATCGCCACCAAAGCAAACGACCTCATCGCCAGCATCAAAAAGTAGCTAATTTGGGACGGGGCTTTTTTAACTACACAACCCCTTCTCATAAGTTGCGGTGAAATAGGGACTGTTTATGCGGTTAAAGCCGTAAATCAATCCATATTTCACCGCAACTTATGGAGTTGAGGATGATTTAGCTAGTTCCGGAGGGCGGTGTCTAGGGTGGCAGCCACTACCAGGGGATCATCAGTGCCGGCGAAGAGGCGGATAGTGCTCCCCTGCTTGCCGCGTGGGGCCGAAAGGCGCGTTGCTGAGCCGCCGGCGGGTAATGCGCGGAATTCGTCCGGCAGCATGCTGAAGAATTCGCCCGCGGTGTAGTCCATCAGGTCAAACTCTACTGCCGGGCCAAAACCATGCTCCAGGATGCCGGCCGAGATGGCATGGTCGGAATGCGAGGTCAGCCCGGGATAGCGCACGTTGCGCACCATCTCGTTGGCAGCAAGATACTCGGCCAGCGCACGGGCGCGGTCGAAGTGCGCCTGCATGCGGGTGTCGAGCGTTTCGAGCCCGTGCTCTAGAACCTCGGACTCAACGGAGGACAAGTCGAGCGCGGCCAATCCACACCCTTCGAGCAACGCGTGCGCGCACTCGGCAGCAGCATCCACACGATGGCGCTTGAGCTGCGAGCGCGCCACCGAAGCGGCAACGAGCTTACGCGGAGCCTTACCGGCACACACGCGGTCGAGTGCCTCGAGCGACAGCGCAGCGCCCAGCCGCAGCGGATCGCAGCCAAAAGCCGACGCCACGGTGTTGTCCACAACCAGCAGCGCGCGGGCCTCACGAGCCGCGCGGCCCAGAGCGCGAAGGTCAGGCACACGCAGACCAAACCCGCCGATGGAGTTGACGAACCACCACAGGTGCGGACCCTCGGCATCAAACGAAGCAACAAAGCCCTTGGACGCGGCGGCAAACGTTGCAACCGAGGGCTCCCCCACCATCACAACATCGCAGCCATCAAAGCCGCGCGCAAACGCTTCGGCAAAGTCATCCGCAAAGGCCACCAGGCGATCGGCGGGCTGCACAATCCCCAGCAGCGACAGCGCCGCCGGCACATGCGAGGCCGCAACAAGACGCGCCTCACGCGCACCAGCCCTTACGGCCCAGGTCTCTTCAAGCTGCTGCACGTCCATGCGACACCGTCCCTTAAATAAAACTGAACCAAACTAGCCGTGGTATTCGCCGTTGTACTGGATGAGCGTCAGGTCCTCCACGCCGTCGAGCGCGCGGATAGCGTCGGCATAGGGCATATCCACGCCGTCTGAGAACACCTCGACGGCCATCTCGACCTTATCACCGCGCATCGTCTTGGACTTGACGGTAAACTTGGTGCGGCCAAATGCGCGCACGATATCGTCGCCGGTGGTCTGGCCCGTGTAGTGGATGACCATCATGTACACGCGTGCCTTATCCTGGTGGCTCGCAAAGCCGGCGATCATCACCACGATCACCACAGCCGTGAGCCCCACGAGCGCGTACATGCCGGCGCCTGCCGTAATGCCCGTGGTAATGGCCCAAAACAGATACAACAGGTCGAGCGGGTCCTTAACCGCCGTACGGTAACGCACGATGGACAAAGCACCGACCATACCGAGCGAGATGACCACGTTCGTCGAGATCGCGAGCGTGACCATGCAGGTAAGCACGCACATACCCACGAGCGTCACGGCAAAGCTACGCGAATACACCACGCCGGTAAAAAAGCGCTTGTACACGTAATAGATCAGGATGCCCATGGCGAGCGCCACGAGCAGCGAAAGGCCAATCTTGGCAGGGTCGACCTGGCCAAACGCCTCCAAGACGGAGTTCTTAAAAAAGTCCCTGGTGCTCATGGTCTAAATATCCCCTCGGTTCTCAAAATCCGATTCCCAGTAGTTAAAACCGCGCAGGTAGGCGGTCTTTTCGTAACACAGGCAGTACTTGGAGACCGCCGTGAGTTCGGCCGCGCCCGGCGGCACCATATCGCGCACCAGCTGCGGACAAAACTCCGTAAACTTGACCTCCATCACCAGCTTGCCGGGCTCCAGCACAGGCAGCGCGGGCAAGGTAGCGTCAAAGATGTCAAAGCTCCCCACCGCCGCACGCAAGTTACTATCAAAGGTAAT
>CAUCXP010000043.1 GCA_958446785.1 uncultured Collinsella sp.
AAAACCCGACGGCGGCGTTGCGCCTGCCTAAAAAGGCTGAGCGTTTGCCGGAGTATCTATCGGTGGAGGATGTCTCGGCGCTGCTCGATCAAGACTTTCCCGAGGGCGAGATGGGACTGCGCGACCATGCCATCTTGGAAGTGCTCTACGGATGCGGTTTGCGTGTGAGTGAGCTGGTTGGGCTCGATGTGGGCGATATCCATATTGACGATGGCTTTGTACTCGTTCGCGGTAAGGGCTCAAAGGAACGCCTGTCCCCACTGGTGGGAAGCGCGGCGCGAGCTCTGACGCTCTATGTAACTGAGGGACGTTCTCGCTTGGCGGCCCATGCCCGCGGAACCGAGACCTCGGCGGTCTTTTTAAATAAGAACGGACGTCGCCTGTCGCGCCAGGCCGTGCATGCGATATGCGAGCGGTATGGGCGTCAGGTGGGACTGGTGGGGCTCCATCCCCATACCTTGCGCCACTCCTTTGCCACCCACATGCTCGCGGGCGGTGCCGACCTGCGTGTGCTGCAGGAGATTTTGGGCCATGCCGATATTTCGACCACGCAGGTCTACACGCATGTCGACCGAACGCAACTGACCGAGGTCTATCTGGCGGCGCATCCGCTAGCACATCGCTAGCACCTCGCTGACCTGCATATTTATAAATACTAAAGGGGACGGGCCCCAGATTGCCGAGACGCACTTTTGCGCGCATGGGCAATCTGGGGCTCGTCCCATTTTTCGCTAGACACCGACGCGGCGGTGGGCCGTGTGTACCGTGGGTGGGGGAGTTTGGGGGCGATGTGAACGGCGTGTAAAGGGACGTAAAAATCGCCTCAAGGTCAACTTGAAGGTTGAGGTTCGCGGGCGTGGTTCTACAGGTGGCATCCCGCCTTTGCTGCAAACACAACATATTGTGTTTTCAAACATATGCTCGGGGGTGTTTTACAACATATTGGGGGTGGAATGGTGGGGAGGGGTGGGGGAAGGGGTGGGGAAAGGTGTTGAAAAATGGGGCGGTTCCCCATATTATTGATGACGTCGACAGGCGGGGTGGTTCCCCGCGTACGTGCCATCTGAGTAACCGAGGGGAGGGCGCACATGGGAATGACTGGTGCATACGAGCGCAATCTCGATGCAAAAGGTCGTCTGTCCCTGCCTGCACCCCTTCGCGAGGAGCTTGGAGAGCACGTTCGCGTGTTCAAAGCCCTGGATGTCGATGCTCTGTACGTGTTCTCTGCCGAGGCCTTCGATAAGTGGGTCGAAGGACTCTTCGCGGGTCGTGAGGGCCACGAGGGTTTTAACCCGCGTGACATTAACGACCAGAAGCTCATGAGGGCGATCAACAAGCGCACCACGTCGATGGACGTGGACAGCGCCGGTCGTATCGGTCTTTCCGAGTCTCTCCGCAAGCAGGCGAACCTCGACCGCGAGGTCACGGTTGTGGGCAACTACGACCACCTTGAGGTTTGGGATCGCGCCGCGGCCGATGAGGACGATGACGATGAGGCCCTGCTGGACCTCTTCTTCTCGTAAGGGCAAGGCGCGGGTAACGGATGGAGCGTGGGATCTTGACACAAGAATATCGGCATGAACCTGTCATGCTCGGCGAAGTGCTTGAGTCGCTACGGCTAAAGAGCGGCTCCGTTGTCTGCGATTGCACCCTTGGCGGTGCCGGCCATTCGGTAAAGATGGCCGCGCAGGTGGGGGAGACGGGCCTTTTGCTCGGCGTCGATCAGGACGACATGGCCCTCGAGGCCGCTGGCGCCCGTCTGGACCGCGAGGTTCCCGGCGTTCCGCACCAGCTGCTGAAGGGCAACTTCGGCGACTTGGACGAGCTGCTTTGCTCGGCCGAGGTGCCCGGGGTCGATGGCTTCCTGTTCGATTTGGGCGTTTCGTCACCGCAACTCGATATCCCTGGCAGGGGCTTTTCGTATAACGAGGACGCCCCATTGGACATGCGGATGGATCCGGGTAATAACACCTTAAACGCAGCTGAGGTCATCAACACCTATAACGAACACGACCTCGCCCGGATTCTACGCGTCTACGGCGAAGAGAAGTTCGCCTCGCAGATCGCGCGCGAGATCGTGCGCCGCCGCGAGCAAGAACCGATCGAAACCACCGGCCAATTTGTCGAGATCATCAAGGCGGGTATCCCGGCTGCCGCTCGTCGGCATGGCGGACACCCGGCCAAGAAAAGTTTCCAGGCCATTCGCATCGAGGTCAATCACGAGCTCGATGTGCTCGAACGAGGGCTTGATGCCGCCACCAGGTGGCTCAACCCGGGCGGACGTATCTGCGTCATCTCGTATCACTCGCTCGAGGACCGTATCGTAAAGAACCACTTTAAGGAGATGAGCCAGGGGTGCACGTGTCCGCCGGAGATTCCGGTGTGCGTGTGCGGCAACGTGCCGATACTCAAGGTCATCACCCGCAAACCCTTGGTTGCCCAGCCTGATGAGGTTGAGCGCAACCCTCGGGCGAGATCAGCCAAAATCCGCGTGGCGCAGCGTCTGTAGGCGCGACCGCGCGATATTGGACCTCCCGCTCGCACCATAAACGAAGCTTAAACACACTACCAACGTACTCGGGATGGGAGGCGGCATATCATGGGCTACAACACTTCAAGCGCAGCACTCGCCTATGATATGAACGCCATGCCCGCCTATCGTGAGACGCCGCAGGCCCCCGTTGCTCCCCGTGAGCAGCGCACGCCGCGCTTTGATGTCTACACGGGCGCGGGCCGTCAGGCAAACCAGGCGGTAAGCCCGGTTTTCATGAGCGTTCTTAAAACGTTTTGCATCATTGCGGCTATCTTCATGACGATCGGCGTCGCCCGCGTGGCGCTCGCCGGCGTTACGGCCCAGGTGCTCAACAGCAACGCCGAGCTTACCAACACGCTCGAAAAGGCGACCGATGAGAGCTCCGACCTGGAGGTCATGCATTCGGTCTATGGCGCCGACACGCGCATTCGCGACCTTGCGGGCGCTTATGGCATGGTGGAGCCCAGCGAGAGCGTTACACTTGACTTTTCGCAGGATGCAGCCGCGGGCGCCAACGCGACCGCGACCGCTCAGTAGCAAGACGGTAGCTGAGTATGACAAATGACTATCGCCGCGGATCCGATGGGGGCCGCGGTTCTGGACGTCCCTCGTCGCGGGGACGTTCTGGTTATCAAGGAACGGGTCGGCAATCTTACAACGCCGGGCAGTCCCGTGGCAACGACCCGGCGTCGCGACTTCGCGGCTCGGGCGGCCTTCAAGTGCATAACAACAGGTCGCGCAAGAGTTCGTCGACCGAATGGCTCACAGGCGCGCCTCTGCCTCGCCGCAAAGCCGTCATGGGATTCATTGGGTTTGGCTTGGGCTTGGGCGTCTTTCGCCTTGCCGACTATCAAATTGTTGAAGCCGATAAACTGCGCGAGCGTGCCGATGCGCGCCGCCTGCTTGCGCAGACCCTCTATGCCAAACGCGGCACCATCTACGACCGCAACGGTAACGTGCTAGCGTCGTCGGTCGAATGTCGCAACATCGCCGTGAACCCGCAGCTTGTCGAGGATGTCGACAAGACGGTGTCGGCGCTGGTCAAGGCAACTGGGATCGATAAAAAGACCTGCCGCAAGCTCGTCGAGTCCGATGGCACCTGGGTGTATATCAAGCGCCAGGTGGACGAAGACGATGCTGCGGCGCTGGAGAAGAAGAACCTGCCCGGCGTGCTTTTTGAGCAGGCCATGAAGCGCGTATATCCATACGGCAATCTGGCATCGCAGGTGCTGGGTGTAGTGAATGTAGACAACGACGGCTTGACGGGTCTCGAGAAGCAATACAACAAGCTTCTGACCGGTACGAACGGTTCTCTTGTGCGCGAGCGCGCGAGGGACGGCAGCTATATCGCGGGCGGTGCCTATAAAAAGGTGGCTGCGGTCGACGGCGTTGATATCGTGACGACGCTCGACGTCAATATCCAGCGTGCGGCCGAGGATGCCCTGGCAGAGGCAGTTGAGAAGACTAAGGCCAAGAACGGCTCGGCGCTGGTCACCGATCCTACGACAGGCGAGATCTTGGCAGCCTGCTCGTATCCGACTTACGACCAGACCGATCTGGAAAACGCCAAGACCGAGGATATGAACTTGCGCCTGGTCACCGACGCCTACGAGCCCGGCTCGGTCTTTAAGACGCTCGTGGCGGGCGCCGGCTTCGACTTGGGCGTCGTGCGATCGAGTACGTCGTTTGAGGTGCCGGCGAGCATCAAGGTGGGTGACGATACCGTCACCGATGCCGACAAGCGCGACTATGCCATGACCATGGATGTGCGCGAGATGATGCGCCGTTCGTCCAACGTGGGCTTTGTCCTGGTGGGGCGCAAGATCGGTGCCGATGACTTTGCCGCCTATGTGGACAAGTGGGGCATCGGTCACAGCTCGGGTGTCGATTTTCCGGGCGAGAGCCTGGGCATCGTCAAGGAGCGTGACCAGTATGACGGCGCCACGCTTGGCTCGATGAGCTTTGGACAGGCGTTGTCTGTCTCTCCGATTGAGATCGCACGTGCCGTGGGCGGCATCGCCAACGGCGGCGTGATGATGACCCCGCACTTCTATAAGTCCAGCAAAGGCGACGAGAAGGACTGGGGCGAGGGCGAGCGCGCGATTTCTGAGGATGCTGCATCCCAGGTGACATCGTGCATGCAGACGGTCGTGTCCGAGGGAACGGGCGTTGGCGGCGCGGTCGACGGCTATGACGTGGCGGGTAAGACCGGTACGGCCGAACGAGCCGACGAGAACGGCGGCTACCTCAAGGAGAACTACATGTCGTCCTTTATGGGCTTTGCACCGGCACAATCGCCCAAGGTGCTGTGCTATATCACGCTCGACGGAACGCCGAGCGGCTCAGATGCCGCTGCAGTGCCGTTCCAGTCCATTATGGCCAACGCGCTCGACGTGTTGGGTATTCCGCACACGAGGTAGGGGGTTACAATCTTTGGGCGTGGTTTGTTGTCCCATATGAGGGGTGTTCACATGCCCTGCACCACGCATGCGCGGCGCTGGGATACAATACGCCGATAGCATTATTAGGTTTACAGGGGAGCTGCAATGATAGAGATCGCCGTCAACAACCTCGCGGCCGCAACAGGGGCCCGAACCGTGACGGGAGAAGCCGATCGGGTATGCCGCGGGTGCGTTATCGACTCGCGCCAGGTCGAGGAAGGGACGATTTTCGTCGCCTTTCCCGGTGAAAACGTCGACGGCAATGATTTTGCTTCCCGTGCCGTCCAGTCGGGTGCCGGCGCCGTCGTGATGACGCGTGAGCCCGAGGCCGAGCTGGTCTCGCTGGCGCAGGACAAGGGCTGCGCCATCTTGCTGACCGATGATCCCGAGGAGTTTCTGCTGCGTTTGGCGCACACGTACCGTCTGGAGCTTGGCTGCCTGGTCGTTGGTATTACCGGTTCCATCGGCAAGACGACGACCAAGGACGTGCTCGCCGCTGTGCTCGCCAAGCGCTATCGTGTCTGGGCCACCAAGGGCAATTTCAATAACCTGATCGGCATGCCGCTCACGGTGCTTTCCGCTCCGGCCGATACCGAGGTCCTGGTGCTCGAGATGGGCATGAACCATTTCCACGAGATTGAGCGCCTGTCCCAGTCCGCCAATCCCAACCTTGCCATCGTGAGCAAGATCGGCACCTCTCATATCGGCATTTTGGGCAGCCGCGAGAACATCGCCCGCGCTAAGGCCGAGATTGTCCAGGGTATGTGCGCCGTCGGCGACTTCTTGCCGCTGCTGGTTTTGGGCGGTGAGGACGACTTTACGCCGTTCATTCGCGATACGTTCGCCCAGCCTGCTGGTATCGATGTGATGCTGGCCGGCGTCTCGGACGATGATGAGGTCCGTGCCCGCGACGTTCGAGTTGATGACGAGGGCCGTCCGGTCTTTACGCTCGATTTTGGTCAGGGCGAGACAATCGATACCATGCTTGCCATCCCCGGCGTGCAGTCCGTCCCAAATGCCGTTAAGGCCGCCGCGGTTGCCTATCGCCTGGGCGTGACGCCCGAGCAGATCGATGCTGCCTTTAGGGGCCTCACGATTACCGGTCACCGCCAGGAGATCAAGCGCGCCAAGAGCGGTGCCCGCGTCATTGACGATTCCTATAACGCCAGCGCCGAATCCATGGCTGCTGGTCTCGATCTACTGTGCTCGCTTTCGTGCAGGGGGTCTCGCATGGCGATCCTGGGCGAGATGGGCGAGATGGGCGATGAGGCTCCTCGCATGCATGAGCTTGTAGGCGCCTATGCCGCCGCCAAGAAGCTCGACATGCTGGCGTGCGTGGGTGGTGAGCTGGCCCAGCTTATGGCCGATGCCGCGCGCATGATGGGTATGGACGAGGACCGCATCCAGGTGTTCTCCGATTATCAGCAGGTGCTCGACCGCATGGGCGGCGCGCTTGAAAAACATGATGTTGTACTGGTCAAGGGTTCCCGCTTTGTTGAGCTCGACCGCTTTGTGGAAGGTGTGTGCTAGCCCATGTTCGGCAATCCCTCGTATCCAACGTATCAGGCTTTTTTGGGGCTTGGCATCGCCGCTGCCATTGCGCTGCTGCTCATGCCGTGGTGGATCAAGCTGCTCAAGGTCGAGGGTATCGGCCAGCAGGTTCGTGCCGACGGCCCCAAGCGTCATTTGGTTAAGCAGGGAACGCCCACCATGGGTGGTGTTGTCATCCTCGTCGCGATCTCGCTGACCTGCCTGCTGATGGGCAAGCTCACCACCGAGCTCGTGCTCGTGCTGCTCGCCACGCTGGCGACCGGCGTGCTGGGCCTGATCGACGACCTGACCTCCGTTACGCATGGGCGCTCGCTCGGTCTGACGCCCCATGCCAAGATGATCGGCCTAACCATTATCTGTGTCACCTTTACGGTACTTGCCGTCAACTGGTGCGGCGTCGCCCCCGAGATTCGTTTTCCCGGCGGCCTGACGATCGACCTCGGCGTGCTTTCGACCACCATCTGCGGCTTTTCGTTCCCGTGGCTCTACATTGTTTTTTGCTGGCTGATGATCGCCGGTCTTTCTAATGCCGTGAACCTGACCGATGGCCTTGACGGTCTTGCTGGCGGCACCTCCATGATCGCCATGCTCGCCATGGCTGCGATGGCGTTTTTGCACGGAGACGTGAACCTGTCCATCTTCTGCACCGCGTGTGCCGGTGCCTGCTTGGGCTTTCTGTGGTTCAACTGCTATCCGGCGAGCATCTTTATGGGCGATACCGGCTCGCTTGCCCTGGGCGCCGCGTTTGCCTGCACGTCCATCATGACCAACACCGAGGTCGTCTCTCTCATCATCGGCGGCCTGTTTATCGTTGAGACCCTGTCGGTCATGATTCAGGTTGTCTACTTCCACTTTACGCACAAGCGCGTCTTCCTTATGGCGCCCATCCATCATCATTTCGAAAAGAAGGGCTGGGCCGAGACCAAGGTCGTCATCCGTTTTTGGATTATCGCTGCGGCCTTTGGTGCCGTTGGCCTTGCTTTGTTCTTCCAGTTGGGATAGTGGTCTTTCATGCCTCTTGCTGATGTCTTTAGCCTGCTCGTTTTGGGTCAGGGCAAATCCGGTCTCGATGTCGCCCGCTGGGCGCTGGCACATCCCGAGCGCGTAAGCGCCGTTACCGTGTATGGCGGCGGCACCTCTGAGCCCAATGACGCCACGCGTGCGCTCGAGGCTGCTGGTGCGTCGTTTGTCTATGGGACCGAACAGGTCGAGGGTGCCTATGACGTATGCGTGACGTGCCCGGGCATCTCGGAGTTCTCGGGTTTCTTTAAGGCCGGGCGTGAGCATTCCGCCCAGATTATGGGTGAGCCCGAGTTTGCCTATCGCCTGTCGCCCGATAACTGGATTGCCATCACGGGTACCAACGGCAAGACGACCACCACGTCGCTGACTGATTATCTGCTCAAGGCTGCCGGCGAGGCCAGCGTAGCTGTCGGCAACATCGGCGAGCCGCCGGTCAACGAGATTGACGGCCGAGCTCATAACGAGTGGTTTGTGGCCGAGCTCTCGAGCTACCAGATTGCTACGACCGCCGAGCTTCATCCTCGCGTGGCGGTGCTGCTCAACATCACTCCCGACCACTTGGGCTGGCATAAGAGCCATAAGAACTATGCGCTTGCCAAGATCAAACTGTTTGACAATATGGTCGATGACGATCTGGCGGTTGTCGACGTCGAAGACGCCGGCATTCACGAGTTCGATGAGTACATCTACACGCCGGGTCGTCGCATCTGCAAGGTCGCTTTTGACGAGCCCGAGGGCGAGGATGCCGCCTTTGTGCGCGATGGCAAGATGATCGTGCGCCTGAAGGGCGTCGAGACCCCGCTCATCGCTACATCCGAGCTCAAGATCTCGGGCCATCACAATGTTATCAATGCCCTGTGCGCTGCCACGGCTGCCCTGGCAGTCGGTGCCGATGTCGATGGTGTCTGCCGCGGTCTGGCCTCGTTCCAGCCGCTCGAGCACCGCGTGGAGCCGTGTGGCGAGATTGACGGCGTGCGCTACGTCAACGATTCCAAGGCGACCAACACCGATGCGGTCGAGAAGGCGCTGACGGCATTTCCCGATGACGACGTGATCTTGCTGCTCGGCGGCCACGATAAGGGCACGCCGCTCACGGACTTCGCGCGCGTTGTTATGGATAACGTACGCTCGGTCGTCTGCTTTGGCGATGCGCGCGAGCGTTTCACCGCCGCTATGGACGAGGCCGATGTCGATGGCGATGTGGATATCGCCCAGGCGGATGACCTGCGCGATGCCGTGGACATCGCCCGTTCGCTGTCGAGCCGTGGCGACGTGATCTTACTTTCTCCTGCCTGCTCTTCGTTCGATGAGTTCTCGGGCTATGAGGAGCGCGGCCGCGTGTTTAAGGACTATGTGGCCCAGCTTGCCGCTGCGGCGAAATCGCAAATGGAATAGGGGTTGCCGGTGAGAGAGGAGAGCCCCCGACAAGGTATGAGGAGGCCCGACTCGGACCGTGCTTCCTCGCGGTGCAGCACACCGCGTTCCGGTCGCGGCGGGCAGTCGTTTAGCGAACGCTATATTGCCGGCGTTCCCGCCCGTATTATGCGCCCCCGTTTGATATTCATGGCCTGCTTGTTTACCTTGGTATGCTTTGGCCTGCTGATGGTGTACTCGGCGTCTTCGGTCGAGGCGCTGCACGAGAATGGCTCGGCGACGTTTTTTCTGGGTCGACAGGCCGCGTTTGCCGTGGTCGGTGTTCTAGCGCTGATTGCCATCGTGCGCGTTTTGCCGGACAGCTGGTTTGGGGAGGATGTGCTCAGGATCTTCCTTATCGGCATGATAGGGCTACTGCTTCTGGTGTTCTTGGT
>CAUCXP010000044.1 GCA_958446785.1 uncultured Collinsella sp.
TCATCACCGACATCCAGCGTCAGTACGTCGAGGCCGGCTGCGATGTGATCACCGCCAACACCTTTGGCGCCAACGCGCACAAGCTCGATGGCGCCGCCACCGTGGCAGATGTCTTTGCCGCCGCGGTCTCTTGCGCCAGCGCGGCCGGCGCCCACTACGTCGCCGGCGACATCGGCCCCATCGGCGCCCTGCTGCGCCCCCTGGGCACCCTCAGCTTTGACGAGGCCTACGACCTCTTTGCCGAGGAAGTGCGCGCCGGCGTCGATGCGGGCGTGGACCTCTTTATTATCGAGACCATGACCGACCTTGCCGAGATCAAGGCGGCCGTCCTCGCCTGCCGAGAGAACTCCGACCTGCCCGTCTTTGCCACCATGACCTTTGAGGAAGACGGTCGCACGTTCCTGGGCACGAGTCCCGAGGTGGCCGCCATCACGCTCGACGCCATCGGCGCCGACGTTTTGGGCATCAACTGCAGGGACCGGCCGAGCTCCGAGGGCTCGCCGCACGTATGCTCACCGTTACGGACAAACCCGTTATGGTGCAGGCCAATGCGGGACTGCCCCACGTGGACGACGACGGTAATACCGTCTTTGACATCCAGGCCCCCGAATACGCCAAAGCCGTCGCCGGCATGATTGAGGACGGCGTGAGCGTCGTGGGCGGCTGCTGCGGCACCACGCCGGCGCACATGGCCGCCTTGCGCACGCTTATCGATAACCACACGCCCAGTCCGCGCCACCGCAAGCCCAGCATGTCGGTCACAAGTGCCCAGACTGTGGTGGACCTTCCCTGCGACGGCCACAAGATTGCCGTCATCGGCGAGCGCATCAATCCCACCGGCAAAAAGCGCCTGCAGCAGGCCCTGCGCGACGGCGATCTGGACTACGTGGTGAGCCAGGGCATCAGCCAGCAGGAGCAGGGCGCCGACATCCTGGACGTCAACGTGGGCCTGCCCGAGATCGACGAGGTCAAGATTATCCAACAGGCCACCGAGCAGCTCCAGGGTTCCACGCTGCTGCCGTTGCAGATCGACTCCACCGACCCCGCAGCCGTCGAAGCCGCCGTGCGCCGCTACGCCGGCAAGCCCATCATCAACTCGGTCAATGGCAAGCAGCAGATCATGGATGAGATCTTTCCGTTGGTTGCCCACTACGGCACCAACGTCGTCGGCCTTACGCTCGACGAAGGCGGCATCCCCGATACCGCCGAGGCCCGCTTCGCCATCGCCGAGCGCATCGTGGCCGAGGCCGCCCGCTACGGCATTGGCCCGGACCGCATCCTCATCGACTGCCTGGTCATGACCGCCTCGACCAATCAACGCCAGGCCGAGCAGATCCTGCGCGCCATGTCCCTGTGCAAGGAGCGCCTGGGCGTCAAATGCGCGCTCGGCGTGTCGAACATCAGCTTTGGCCTGCCCGCTCGCCCTCTGCTGGGTTCGGTCTTTTTGGCCGCCGCTTTTGGCGCGGGTCTGGACGCCCCCATCATGAACCCGGGCTCCAAGCGCTTTATGGATACCGTCTACAGCTATCGCGTCCTGAGCGTTGAGGACGAGGGCTCGACCGGATACATCGAGCGCTATGCCGGCTGGACCGATCCGTATAAGATCGCCGCCAACCCGGCAGCAGCTCAGGCCGCATCGACCGACACCGTGCCCGCTGCCGGCACCGACGGCACCGACGGCAACGACGACCCGATTCGTCGCATGGTCGTCTCGGGCCGCAAAGGCGAGATCGCTGCCGAGACCGAGCGTCTGCTGGCAGACCACGACGCCATGGACCTCATCAACAATCACTTTATCCCCGCCCTCGACGAGGTTGGCGTCCTCTTTGACCAGGGCAAGTTCTTCTTGCCGCAGCTTATGGCCTCGGCCGAAGCCGCACGCGTGGGCTTCGACACCATCAAGCGCCTGATGCCCGCCGGCGAGATCGCCGACAAGGGCAAGATCTGCGTGGCCACCGTCAAGGGCGACATCCACGACATCGGTAAGAACATCGTCAAGATGCTGCTCGATAACTACGGCTATACCGTCTTTGACCTAGGCCGCGACGTCGACCCGCAAGAGGTGCTCAAGACCGTGCGGGAGCGTGACATCAAGCTCGTCGGCCTCTCGGCGCTTATGACCACCACGGTCGTCGCCATGGAAGAGACCATCAAGTTGCTCCATGCCGAGGTTCCGGGCGTCAAGATCATCGTAGGCGGCGCCGTGCTCACCCCCGAATACGCCAAGCAGATCGGCGCGGACTACTACGCCAAGGACGCCGCCGAAAGCGCTCGTATCGCCGAAGAGGTCTTTGGGCAGTAACACAACGGAAACAACCGAGCACCAAAACGTGCCGCATGCGCCACTTGGCACGTGCGGCACGTTAGAATAGAAAAGACTATGCTCGTTTTGGCAGATAGGAGCGCAAGGATGGCGATCACGCCCGCAGAAATCGCGGAAACCCGCGGCATGGTTGAGGAGCAGAACCTCGACATCAGGACCATCACCATGGGTGTTTCGCTCATGGGTTGCGGTGACGAGAACCTCGACCGCATGTGCACGAAGATCTACGACCACGTGACGCACACGGCTGAGCATCTGGTCGAGACCGCCGAGAACCTCGAGCGCGAGTACGGTATCCCCATCGTCAACAAGCGCGTTTCCGTCACCCCGGTGGCCCAGATCGCCGCGTGCTGCAAGGATGAGGACCTCACCCCCATCGCGCACGCCCTCGACCGCGCGGCCGAGACGCTCGGCATCGATTACCTGGGCGGCTTCTCCGCGCTCGTCCAGAAGGGCATCGGCGACGCCGACCGCCGCGTCATCCAGTCCATCCCCCAGGCGCTCGCCACCACGAGCCGCGTCTGCTCCAGCGTCAACGTCGCCAGCCTGCGCGCCGGTATCAACATGGATGCCGTGCTCATGGCCGCCCAGACCATCATCGATGCCGCTAAACTCACGGCCGACCAGGATTCCGTCGGCGCTTCCAAGTTTGTCTGCTTTGCCAACATGGTCGAGGACTCCCCGTTTATGGCGGGCGCCGTCCACGGCGGTGGCGAGGCCGACGCCGTCATCAACGTAGGCGTCTCGGGCCCCGGCGTTATGGCCGCAGCCCTGGAGACGCTGCCCGATTCCGCATCGATGATGGAAGTCGCCGAGAAGATTAAGCAGACCGCCTTTAAGATCACCCGTGCCGGCGAGCTCATGAGCCGCGAGGCCGCCCATCGTCTGGGTGTCGAGAAGGGCATTGTCGACCTGTCGCTGGCTCCCACGCCTGCCATCGGCGATTCCGTTGCCCGCATCCTCGAGATCATCGGCGTGGGCACCTGCGGTGGCCCGGGCACGACCTGCGCGCTCGCCATGCTCAACGATGCCGTCAAGAAGGGCGGCGTCATGGCCAGCTCCAGCGTGGGCGGTCTCTCGGGCGCTTTCATCCCCGTGTCCGAGGACGCCGGCATGATCGCCGCCGTCGAGGCCGGCGCGCTTTCGCTCGAGAAGCTTGAGGCCATGACCTGCGTGTGCTCCGTTGGCCTGGACATGATCGCCATCCCCGGCGACACCCCGGTCGAGACCATCGCCGGCATCATCGCCGACGAGATGGCCATCGGCGTCATCAACAACAAGACCACGGCCGTGCGCGTGATCCCCGCCATCGGCAAGGGCGTGGGCGACTGCGTCGAGTACGGCGGCCTGTTTGGCCGTGCACCCATCATGCCGGTGAACCCCAACGCCGGCACCGTGCTTGCCCATCGCGGTGGACGCTTCCCGGCGCCGCTGAACTCGCTGAAGAACTAGCTGAGGGGGACTGGCGAGGAGCCCCGCCGCCGGGCGGCAGACATATAAGGTCGCCTGCTCGGACAGTCCTGACTCGCACGGAGAGCACATTAAGTGCTCTCCGGCTCGTGCGGAACTCGCGATCGACCTTATATATTTGCCCTCCCCGGGGCTCCCGCACAACGGGACCTCAGTTGGGTTCTATCCCTTTGGCAGTCGCTTCGCTTCTGCCCTACTTTGCTGGTATGGCGGTTTGGCGTTGGAACGGTTCTTTTTCTGATATATGCTTGTTGCGGCTCTTCTTTTGGGAGGAGCCGCTTTTTTGTTGTGAGGGGGATGGCCCGTGGCTGATGGTGTAATTCAATCTGAGCTGCTTGCTGCGGATTGGAATGGCGAATGGATGCGCCTGCAGGCTGGTCGGCGGCGGGCTGATGATTCTTTTGAGTGGGATAAAAGGGCTCGGCATTTTCGGCCGCTTGAGACTGCCCCGTATGCCCGGGACTTTATGAAGCTGTTGGCGTTAAAGCCTGGTGAGTCGGTGCTGGATATGGGGTGTGGGGCTGGGTCGATTGCTATTCCGCTTGCGCAAGACGGACATCCTGTGATTGCTGCTGACTTTTCCCCTGCCATGTTGGGCACGCTTGATGCTGGCATTGAGTACTATGGGCTCGAGAATCGCATTACACCGCTTGAGCTTGCTTGGGATGATGATTGGGATTTGGTTGGACCGGTCGCGAAAGCGGTGGATGTTGCCTTTGCCAGTCGGTCGGTTACGACGACCAATCTAAAAGGTGCGCTTGCCAAGCTCGACCGTACGGCTCGTCGGCGTTGTGCTGTCACGATGGTCGCCAACTCCAGCCCGCGCTATGACCTGCACTTGATGAACGCTATCGGCGCCTCGGTTACCTGCAGCAATGGCTTTGTGTACGCCTTCAACATCCTCA
Organism: uncultured Collinsella sp.; assembly: GCA_958446785.1. Lineage (GTDB taxonomy): Bacteria > Actinomycetota > Coriobacteriia > Coriobacteriales > Coriobacteriaceae > Collinsella. The sequence goes on from CAUCXP010000044.1 coordinate 4,699, forward strand.
TTCAGATGGGTGCCCTGCCGCAGGTTACATACTTTGAATCGCCTCGTCGCGATACCTTCGATAGCCTTGAGGCAGGCGTGGCGGATTTTTCCCGTATGCTCGAGCATGGCAACGAGGATAAGATCGACCGCCTGCGCGACTATATCGCTCAGCACATGATCGAAAACCCCCATGCCGGCGAGCCGGGCTCCAAGGGCGTGCCGCAGGGGCGCTATATGCTCGACCATATCCGTAAGGTTCGCTGGGCGTTTATTGTATGGGAACCGGTCTCTGAATCCCGCTCGTAGCCCGTTCACAGCCCGCACTGCCCATCACCTCGGCATCCGCATTCTTTTTGAACTGGGCAAACGCGCTCCACACCGCGCCGTTCCTGCGCTATCGTGGGACAGCTCACGTAGATTAAGGCCCCGTCGCGGGGCGCCCCATACATAGAAAGCGAGAACCCATGGCACTGACAGGAGCACAGGTCAAGCAGCTTCGCAGCATGGCCCATCACCTCAACCCCGCTATCATCATCGGTAAGTCCGATGTCAACGAGGGCACCGTCGAGCAGACGGTCGCCTACCTGGAGAAGCACGAGCTCGTTAAGTGCTCCGTGCTCGATGGCTCCAGTCTTTCCGCCCGCGAGGCCGCCGAAGAGCTCGCTGAGCGTTGCCACGCCGAGGTCGTCCAGGTCATCGGCCGCAAGTTCTCGCTGTATCGCGAGTCCTCGCGCAAGGACATTGAGAAGATCAAGCTCGTCTAAGAGCCAATGATCCGGCGAGCGAACACATAGCAAGCTTACGGGTGCCCAAGTACTTCGGACGCCCGTTTTTTATCGCTCGACCAGCACGCGATTGAGCCGCCCCTCCACCAAGCGCTCGTATAGACGCCGCGTCTCGGGCTCGGGCACGCCATTGACCTGCTCCCTCAGATGATGCATATGCCCGCTGTACAGCTCGACGATATCGCGCCGCCGCCCCGCCGCACTGTAGACGCGCATGGCGCAGCGCACCATATCCTCACGCGCCGTCTCTTGCCGCAGCCCCGACTCCACCAGCCATACCGCCGACTGCAGGTCGTTTTCTTCTAGGGCGGCATTCGCGCCCCGAATCATGCAGTCGATATACTTCGATTCCATAATGCGTCGCATACGCAAAAAGTAGGTGGGGTTACAGCCATTGGGCACATGCAGCGGTCCGGCATAAAGTTGCTCAATCTTAAGGCACAACTCGACCAGATGGGGCCCGCGCGCACCCGTGCGATTTCCCAAAACCTCGCGGTTTATCTGGTCAAACAGCCGTACATCGGTCTTGACGTAGTCACCGTTGAGTCCGATGCATTCATTTTGGATGAGCACACACGACTTGCCATCCGGCGTCGGTCCCAAAGCCGACCGCAAGCGCGATATCGTCGAGTACAGGTTGTTGCGGGCGCTATTGAACTCGGCATGGGGCCACAACTCCATTGCCAGCGTCTCGCGGTCGACGAGCGCATCCATGCCCAGTGCAAGCCGCTCGGCAAGCGTCGCCGCCTTCTTGCGGCGCCACATTTTGTCCGTGATGGGAAACCCGTCGCGCTCGGCGCGGAACGCACCAAACATGCGAATCTCGATATGGTCGATGGTATCAACGGCTTCAACCTCGCCAGCCTGGAACAGGCGCTCGCCCTCCCCTTCCAAATCGTCGCGCAGCGAGTACCGCGACAGCTCGCGCACGGGAAGCTTCTTGCGAATCCTGGTCGCCGGCTCGCCCAGACAATGCATGGCAAGGCGCGCAAAGAGCCGATACGATGGTTCCAGAATCCCCGCGCGATTCATGGACATCCAGGCCGCGAGATCGCTATCTCGCCCCGCGCAAGCCAAATGCAGCGCCACCATCCAGGCTTCTGCACCACCAACCTGCGTCTGGCTTATATCGAGCAACTCCGCTTCCTCGCGTACCGAAACCATCGAGGTGTTACGCAGATACGCCGCGCGCTCCAGCAGCAATGCGTTATCGCGCATGTACGCAATCGACTCCTCGGCAAGTTTGAGCACTTGGACCGCACGGAACTTTGCATTAACCGGCCGTCCCTCTGCCAGCGACTGCCAGCCTTCTAGCAACAGGCCAAACAGCTGAATCTGGTTGTCGCGCATGCGCACGGCAAAACGATCGAGCTCGTTGAACGCCGCGTCGTCGGTTACCGGCAGGCCGGAAAGGAGCCGCCGTGCCGCCAACACCATGCGCACCCAGATAGCCATCGCCTTAAGCCCACGCACGTCGAGCGCCTCCCGCACCACCGTCATCTCGTCGTCGCGCTCGTCGGTTCCCGTAAACGACCCGTCAAAGAGCTCCACCAGCATGCTATCGGCCCGTATAACAATCCCCGCGATGTCGAGCTCACAGTCGTAGGCCTTGCTCGTTTTGAGCTGCTGTAGAACGCCGCCGTCATCTCCCCGCTCGGTCAGGCAGCGCTTGACCTCGATATGCGCGGACAACATATCGAGTGCGGTATGGGATGTCTCGATTTCTGGCACGGCCAGGTTCGTAGGAAGCCCAAGCCCGTTGTCCCCATAGCAAACAGCCGTCAGTGTCTGGGCCACTCTCCATGAAACAGGGTCTATTTCGCAGGCCGCCCGTTCGCCCCCGCGCTCGATGACCGATGCCATATAGCGAGCGAGCTTTGTATTGGACACGCTGACCGCTGCCAAATACACGCCGAGCGCCTCGGCAGGCGTTGGCTCTGGAGCCGGATCGTCGGCATCGATCGTACCCAGCGCTGCTCGGCAGATATCGGCCCCGTGCCCCGTCAGAGCAAGATCGACCCCATACTGCCCAGCAAGTTCAAGGACCGCTCCACGGTCCAAAAAGGCGTCCGCCAGGCCCATCGCCGCATCGCATCGGCCCGCTTTAAGCAAAATCCGGGCCGCCCTCGGAACAAGTTCGGGGCGAACCTCGGCCACCAACTTACGCAAACGCAAGCGTCCGTTATCCTCCGTGCCCAGACACGTAAAACTCCGCTCGGCGGGGTCCAAGCCAAAGATCGGGTAGTCGCGTACGAAGTAGGACTGGTCGACCATCGATAGCCTCACCCCGCAAGCCTCGAGTTCTGCGATATTGCCCTCGCCCATCAAAATCATGAGACATGCCACGCAAAACAGTGCATTATTGTCGAGCGAAGCCAGGTCGACAAGTGCCGCGCCATATACGTTGACAATCTCGTTTTCGAGCAGACCGGCTACGTCGCCTTGGCCATACAGACCCGTCTGCAATGCCGAAACGAGCTCGGGCACGCCCTGCGTGAGCTGATAAAAGTCGAGCGATGTGCTGATCGAAAACGCCGATGCCCACGCCGAATACTCATAGGCATGCACCTTGAGCATCTGCGCATTGATCTTAACCGAATCGCCCAGCCCATGAATCAGCTGACGATTTGAAGGACGGCAGGAGATAAAGACCCCTACCCCCATAGCGCGCAGGCCGCGAATCCTGTCGATGAGGTCTTCGGTATCGTGCTGATCGAGGTTTGGCACATTATCAATCGCGATAAGGGAGTGCGGTTTGTCTTTGAGTTCTTCGGTAACCACCTCGAGCTGCATAAACAACTCGCGCCCAATGGCGCGATCGGCCTCGATAATCCGCACGGGGCCTCGCGTCGGGTCGCATTTAACCTCATGGGTGTACTGCAGCAGCACCGAGGTCTTCCCAAACCCGTCGGGCGCATAAAGAACCACGATGCCGGCCTTTCGGCCCTTGGCGAGAAGCTCATTCATCAAGCGTTCGCGTCGCACCATATAGCCACCGCCCAGCGGCATCAGCTCGAGGTCGTCCATACTGCCCAAATCGTTTACCATGCCCGCTCCTCAACTCGACCGTATGGACACTGTAACCGCAAGACCATACAAGCCGCGCTATGAATAGAGCGACCTTGCGTTTTAGGTTGTCTTTTGGTACGCAAGCGGCAAGTTTTTGTACAGCGAGGGCCGATTGTTATTAATCCCCCGACTAATCGGTCTTTAAGCAGGTAAATGAGCTTGTCAGCTTGTCCCATCTAAGCGGCAGTGTAACGCAAATGAACAAGGTTCAGCTATGTCATTCAACTCGCCTAGCACCCGCTACCGTCTACGACCTTTTAGTGGCATTTTTGCATAGAATCTGGTATGGAATGAATCAAGCTGTTGGGCATCCGGCATTCGTCAAGCTTGCGGCAAGATTTTGGTCAAGCGGGCGGAGAGGGATAATCAGAACCACCCTTAAAAAGGGTGGTTTGCTCTTAGGGTATAACCCACGGGCCCCGGGCTCGCGTCTAAAGGCGCGGGCCCGGACTTCATCCAGGCCTAGTGCATCTTGACCCGTGGCGCGCCGGTCGAACCGGCAGGATAACCTCCTCTTGAAGGGGTCCTCGTACTCCTTCACGCTCAGCTTGTCCAGCGCGATGTCGTGGGACTCCTGCTCCCTGATGTACTTGGCGATCGTCGCCTCGTTCAGGCCGACGGTGGACACGTAGTAGCCCTCCGCCCAGAACTTCCTGTTGCCGAACTTGTACTTGAGGTTGGCGTGCCTGTCGAATATCATCAGCGAGCTCTTCCCCTTCAGGTAGCCCATGACGCTCGCGACGCTGTACTTCG
>CAUCXP010000045.1 GCA_958446785.1 uncultured Collinsella sp.
GCCAGTTCCGCATTAACGGCGATCGGTTTGAGCTGCGCGCTGTGATGTAGAAGTACGGCGCCGATCTCGCGGCGCGCCTCGCCCGCCAGGCAATCGCTCGCCGGTGCCGATCCGCTACAGTGGAGCGACCGCCGGGGTCAGCTGCTTGATGTAGGCCCACATGCGCTGCTTGGCCGCTTTGTCGGTCAGCGCCGCCTCAAAGCCATCGAGCGCGAGCACGCGGCGGCCCTGCACATGGGCGACCAGGCCGGGCTTGAGCATGGCGGTGTCGAAGTCATCAATCGCCACGAGCATATCGGCGTAGGTTTCGCGCATGACATCGGCCGCGCTGTTATCGAGCAGCAGCACCGCCTCGGGATCCAGAGCCTCAAGCGCCTCGCGGAACAGCTCGCACGGCAGAGTCTCGCCCACCGCGACCGCTCCGTCGCCTGCGCCGGCGACGCTTGCCAGCACGCAAAAATCCTCGGGCGCGTAGCCGATGGCCCCAAGCGCCTTGCGCAGCGCAGCACCGTCCGGACCGGCAGCCAGCTCGCCGCCCGAACGCTCGGCCTCGTCCAAATCGCCTTTGACCAGCACGATCGGCGAGCACGCGTTGCCCACGATGCGCACGCCACGGACCGCAAGCGATGTGAGCTCCTGCTCGGCCGCCTGGGCGATGGCTTCTTTTTTCTGGCTTTGTGACGTGGACATGCGCTCTCCAATCGTTTGCGTGCCCACCATTATATAAAAGAGCTGCCCGCGAGTGGTTGCTTTGCGGGCGGCTGGGTATAAGCACGGTCGTACTGAGTTTTACGCGGCCGAGCCGCGTCGTATTATGGAGGTCACCATGGCTGACATTAAGCAGATTACCCCCGAGAACTTCGATTCCATCGTTAACGACAGCCTGCCCGTGCTGGTCGATTTTTGGGCGCCCTGGTGCGGGCCCTGCCGATCGCTCTCGCCCATCGTGGACGAGGTAGCCGATGAGCTGGCGGGCAAGCTTGCCGTTGCCAAATGCAACGTCGACGACAACCAGGACCTGGCCATGAAGTATGGCGTCATGAGCATCCCCACGCTGATTGTGTTTAAGAACGGCGAGGAGATTGACCGCTCGGTTGGCGCTCTGCCCAAGGCGAGGCTGCAGGCGCTGCTGGAGAAGCATCTGTAATACGCTTGTTACTTGCCCGCCGTCCATGAGCGGTTTTGCACCGCTCGCCGGACTGCCGGGTGCGGCGCGTGCGACCACGGATAGTATGGTAGTTACAAACAGCCCCCAGTGAACGGGTGCGAGTCGCACAGACTCGCACCCGTTTTCTTATGCAGCGGCGCGCAGAGCGGGCGTAGTAAAATCTGAACCACTGGATTACCGTCCACACAAGGAGATTTCCCATGCATGATGTTGGAATGAACATGAGCCAGCTTGCCATGAGCGTCAAGCAGGTCGACGACACCATCGAGCTCGCTCACGAGTGGAGCCATCAGTTGCTGCATGCGACCGAGAATTTTGACATGGAGCGCATCGGCGCCAAGCTCGAGGCAGCCATGGCCGCGCTGCACGAGGCCCACGACGCACTCGAGGGCTACGAAGAGGCCATCGAGGCCGACCACAACTCCGTCGGCTCCGTGAAGCTGGTGTAACGTGGCCGAACACGAGCACGGCTGCGGGTACGAGCACGAGCATCCGCACGGGGCGGACGGTGACGCAGGCTGCCACTGTAGTGGCTCCGGCTCCGAGCTGGTCCGCTTTTCGGTTACCGCACCGGACGACCTGCTGCGCCGTTTTGACGAACAGATCGCGCGCCGCGGCGACGTGGCCAACCGCTCCGAGGCCGTGCGCGACCTGATTCGCGCCTCGATCGCCAAGGAGCAGATGCGCACGCCCGATGAGCATGTTATCGGGTCGCTCACCATGATCTACGACCACCATACCGGCGACCTGACGCGCCGTCTGGACGAAGTGCAGCACGACTACACCGACGAGATCGTATCGACCATGCACGTGCATCTGGATCACCACAACTGCTTAGAGATTCTGGCGCTCAAGGGTCGCGGCGAGCGCGTCTACGAACTAGCCGACCGCCTGCTGGGCCTGCGCGGCGTTAAGCACGGTGAGCTCACGTGCGCCGCCACCAAGCAGAGCCTGGGGCTGTAGCGCACCTGTCCCTATTTGGTCGGTTTTGATGAGGGGTGTCGCATGCGACATGTGCATATTCATGTGACGGGCATTGTGCAGGGCGTTGGCATGCGGCCGTTTGTGTATCGCGAGGCCATGGCGCATGGCATTTGCGGATGGGTGCTCAACGCGGGCGACGGCGTGCATATCGAGGCGCACGCTCCGGCCGATGCGCTCGATGCTTTTGTTGCCGCGCTTTCTGCGCATGCGCCTGCGGCAGCCCGCGTAGAATATGTCGAGGTTGTGGACCTGGCAGCCCACGGTTGGGATACCGCCAATGAACAGGGTTTTCGCATCGTAGCATCGCAGGACCAGACCGCGCACACGACGCTCGTCTCACCCGATATCGCCACCTGCGATGATTGTCTGCGCGAGTTGTTCGACCCCGCCGATCGGCGCTATCACTACCCTTTTATCAACTGTACCAACTGCGGACCGCGCTTTACCATCATCCGGTCGCTGCCTTATGACCGAGCGGCCACGTCGATGAATTGTTTTCCCATGTGTCCTGAGTGTGCCGCGGAGTATGCCGACCCACTCGACCGGCGTTTTCACGCGCAGCCCGATGCCTGCTTTGATTGCGGGCCGCATATCACGTGGCGCGAAGCGAGCGTGGGCGGTGAGCCGGGCGAAGCCGCCGCGTTGCCGGCCGTCGGCACCACGCGCGAGACCAGCGACGCCATTATCGACCGCTGTGTTGAGCTGCTGGCCGGTGGCGGTATCGTCGCCATCAAGGGTCTGGGCGGATTTCACTTGGCATGCGACGCTTCCAACGAGCAGGCGGTAGCCGAGCTTCGCCGCCGCAAACGCCGCAGCAACAAACCGCTTGCCGTTATGGTACGCGACCTTGCCGACGCTGAACGCCTGTGCCATGTCAACGACGTTGCACGCGGCTTGCTGGCCGGCAGCATTCGCCCCATTGTGCTGCTGCGCCGACGTGCTGCTTGCGAGAGCGGCGGCTCCCCCGACGCCCTCGCGCTCGCGCCGTCCGTCGCGCACGACCTTCCAGAGCTCGGTGTTATGCTCCCCTACACCCCGCTTCAGCATCTGTTGCTTGCCGCGGCAGAAGCCCGCGGTATGCACGCGCTCGTCATGACCAGCGGAAACCTGAGCGAAGAGCCCATCGAGACCGATGACGATCTTGCCTGGGGGCGCCTCGTTGCCGCCGGCATTGCCGACGCGCTGCTCGGCAACGACCGCGCGATTCTCTCGCGCTACGACGACTCCGTGGTACGCGTGGTCGATGGCGCCGCCATGCCTGTGCGTCGCGCACGCGGATATGCGCCGCAGCCGTTAGCGCTGCCGGCGCTCGACGGCACTGCACCCTGCGTGCTCGCCTGCGGGCCGCAGCAAAAAGCTACGATCGCGCTCACGCGCGAGGACGCCGACGGCCATGTGGCCTGTTTTGTGTCGCAGCATATCGGCGATGTCGAAAACGGCGAGACCTTCGATGCCTGGAACGCCGCGCGCACGCGCTTGGAAAACCTCTTTGACCTGGCGCCTGCCGCCTTGGCATGTGACATGCATCCCAGCTATCTGTCGAGCCAGTGGGCGCGTGAACTGGCACGGAAGCACAATCTGCCGCTTATCGAAGTCCAACATCATCATGCACATATCGCGAGCGTGATGGCCGAGGCCATCGCCGCGGGCCAGCTTACAACCAACGCGCGTGTCCTTGGCATCGCCTTTGACGGCACCGGCGCCGGCACCGATGGGACCATTTGGGGCGGCGAGTTTCTTGTTGCCGGCCTTGCCGATTTTGAACGCGCCGCGCACCTGCGCACCTGGGCGCTCCCCGGCGGGGCGGCCTCCGTGCGCGACGCCCGCCGCAATGCCTTTGCCCTGCTGAGCGAGCTCGGCCTGCTCGAGCACCCGGGTGCCGCGGGGCTATTGGGCGCCCTCGACGAGCAAACGCGCAGCGTGACAGCCACCATGATCGAGCGCGGCATCAACAGCCCGCGTACCAGCAGCATGGGGCGTCTCTTTGATGCCGCGGCGGCAATTCTGGGCATCTGCGACAAGGCAACCTACGAGGGCGAGCCCGCCATCGAACTCGAAGCCGCCGCCTGGCCCGCGCTCGGCGGTAAGACCGTTCGTCTCGACGGCAATCATGCAGGCGTATTCACGTCTGCCGACGACTCCCCCATCTTGGACCCCCAACCGCTCATCGAATCTCTTCTGAATGGAATTGAGGCAGGCACGCCGGCCGACAGGCTCGCCCTCGAGTTTCACATCGCCATTACGCACGCTACGACCCACATCGCGTGCGAGATCTGCAATCGCGAAAACCTCGATACCGTCGCGCTCTCGGGCGGTGTGTTCATGAACCGGCTTTTGCTTCAGCTCCTTACCCACGAACTCAAAGACGCCGGTCTTGCCGTCTTGGTCCCCCATACTGTGCCCGTCAACGACGGCTGCATCGCCTACGGTCAGGCCGCCATCGCTCGCGCTCGCCTCGCGCAGACAGCATCGCGATAGGCGTTTTGCCAGCCTGCGCGCCGCCGTCTCACAGGTGTAACGCGTTTGCTCGTGACTCCCGCGAGCGCTACCATCAACTGATGGGTAATTAGGCGCCTATCCAGCGCAAAACGTATAAAAGGGGAACATTATGTGCCTTGCCGTTCCCGGTAAAGTGGTCAAACGCGACGACGACCTTAAGGCGACCGTCGACATGATGGGCATCGAGCGCCCCGTTTCGCTGCGCCTCGTGCCGACGGCACAGGTAGGCGACTATATTCTCGTGCACGCCGGCTTTGGCATTCAGATTGTCGACGAGCAGGAAGCCCAAGAGACACTCGAGCTCGTCAATACCATGACCGAGCTGGCCGAAGAGGACCAGCTCGCCACTAACCCGGCCGAGGCATACTAGTGGCGGCGGCGCAGCCGGTTCGCTCCGGTATCGACTTTTCGGCATTTCGCGACCCCAAGCTGGCTCGCGAGCTCATCGATCGTATTCATGAGCTTGTCGGCAACCGCAGCATCAACCTTATGGAAGTCTGCGGTACGCATACCGTGAGCATCGGTCGCTATGGCTTTCGCTCCATTATGCCTGCCGGGCTCAAACTGCTGAGCGGTCCGGGTTGCCCCGTCTGTGTTACCGCCAACCGCGATATCGACCATGCAATCGCGCTCGCCAAGATGGACGGCGCCATCATCACCACCTTTGGCGACATGATGCGCGTGCCCGGGTCGTCTACCTCGCTCGCCGCGCAAAAGGCGGCGGGGCGCGATATTCGCATTGTGTACTCCCCGCTCGATGCACTCGATATCGCCGAACACAACCCCGATCGCCCGGTCATCTTTATGGGCGTCGGCTTTGAGACCACGACGCCCACCATCGCCGCCGCCATTTTGGAGGCCGATGCACGCGGACTCCAGAACTTCTCGGTCTATTGCGCCCACAAGACCACGCCGCCGGCGCTGCGCGCCATCGCCAACGATCCCGAGACCACTATCGACGGCTTTATCCTTCCGGGACACGTCGCTACCATCACGGGCCTGGCACCCTTTGGGTTTTTGGTCGATGAGTTCGAGACCCCCGGCGTAGTCACCGGGTTTGAGCCGGTCGATATCCTGCAAGGTATCTGCATGCTGGTCCAGATGGTTGTCGAGAAAAGGCCGGCGATCGACAACGCCTACCGCCGTGGCGTCAACGCTGACGGCAACCCCGTAGCGCGCCAGCTGGTCGAGCAGGTATTTGAGCCGTGCGACACCACGTGGCGCGGACTGGGACCGATTGCCAACTCGGGTCTTTCCATCCGGCCCGAATTCGCGCGCTTTGATGCCGGCGCCCGCTTTGACGTACCCATTGAACCGACGGTCGAACCACGCGGGTGCCGCTGCGGCGACGTGCTGCGCGGCGCCATCACGCCGAGCGACTGCCCGCTGTTCGGCCACGCATGTACGCCCGAACATCCCGTCGGACCGTGCATGGTGAGCTCCGAAGGCAGCTGCGCGGCGTACTTTAGATACCGCGACTAGCCCGGACGCCCCCGCGTACCGGCACCACCCACGATTGGAGTTTTCGATATGTCCCGTAATGCCACCGATAGCACTGTCCTGCTGGGCCACGGCTCCGGCGGCCAGATGATGAAGCGCATTATCGATGAGGTCTTTCTGGATGCCTTTGGGTCGCCCGAGCTGCTCGCGGGCAACGATGCCGGCGTCGCTGCGCTGCCCGCAAGCGGGCGAATCGCCATGTCGACCGACAGCTTTGTGGTAACGCCGCAGTTCTTCCCCGGCGGCAATATCGGCCGCCTCGCCGTATGTGGAACCGTCAACGACGTCGCGACCTCGGGCGCCAACGTACGCTACCTCTCATGCGGCTTTATCCTCGAAGAGGGCTATCCCATGGACAAGCTCCGCCAGATCGTTCAGACCATGGCCGAAACGGCACATGAGGCAGGCGTGAAGATTATCACCGGCGACACCAAGGTGGTCGAGCGTGGAGGTGCCGACGGCGTCTACATCAATACCGCCGGCGTGGGCGAGGTGCCCGCAGGCGTGACGCTCAGCGGTGCCAACTGCCGGCCCGGCGACGCCATCCTGGTATCGGGTACGCTAGGCGACCACGGCATCGCCATCATGAGCCAGCGCGAGGGCCTGGCGTTTTCGAGCACCATCGAAAGCGACGCCGCACCGCTCAATCATCTGATTGCCGACGTGCTCGCCGCCGCCCCCGACACCCGCTGCTTCCGCGACCCCACGCGCGGCGGTCTGGCATCCACGCTCAACGAGTTTGCCCAGGCCAGCGGCGTTGCCATGGAGATCGACGAGGATGCTGTGCCCGTGCGCCCCGACGTGCAGGCGGCATGTGCGATGCTCGGCTACGATGTGCTGCAGGTAGCAAACGAGGGCAAGATGGTTGCCGTGGTGCCGGCCGAGCAGGCCGATGCCGCACTGACGGCCATGCGCGCCGCGCGCTACGGCGAAAACGCCGCGATTATCGGTCGCGTGCTGCCGCTTGCCGAGGGCGCCCGTCCCGCCGTGCGCGTGCGCACCGGCTGGGGCTCGACCCGTATCCTCGACATGCTCGTAGGAGAGCAGCTGCCGAGGATTTGCTAGCGGGCGAGCGCCGGCCGGCGCGGCTTCGCTCCGCCACCAGGCCGTCGTCCCGCCCTGCCCGATCCGCTGCCACCCCAAGATTGAGCGAGCCAAATGTTCACCCTGGAAATGAGCGGGGCACACGTGCGGCAGAGAGCATGTAAATCGACGAATGCATTTCCCCCAAATATCAAATAGCCCCGCGACCGGGCTGAAATCGGTCGCGGGGCTTTGCATTTTCAAGCTTTGCTGTTGTCTACGCTCTGAACTTTGGATACGTCAGCAGCATGAGCGCGACGCTCACGCCCAGCTGCATGAGAATCTGGCGCACGTCGCCGGCACCTCCTAACGCCGCGGCGCGAACCAGATTGGCGACGCCGAGTGGCATGCCGCCGCCAAACCAGAGCGAAAGACCTAGCAGCACCTTGTCACCCATATCAGGCTCAAAGGGCACCGAGGCCACCACCGCCCGATACGCTCGCACCTCAAGGAAGATCAACGCCACGATGAGCAGCAAGGTAACGAGCATCGACGCGATCGATGCAGAGGACGCCGCAGAGCCCGTAAGCTCGCCCACAGTCGCATCCATAAGTAGAACGCCCACCGCATAAATCAGTGACATGACCCCCAGGGTCGTAAGCGCCGAACGCGCCCCAACGCGCCCCGCGCCCCTAGCGCCAACGTTTCTTGCCGTCATCGTTAACCTCCCTAAGCAAAGGGCCCGCCGGCGCGCACCGGCGGGCCAATCTTTCTGGAGCCAGCCCACCTTGGGTGGCCCAAAGCGCATCGGCGCGGCTTTTGCCCGCCTACTCCCCGCAGCCACTCTCGACAAGCGCCACGAGGGCATCGACGGCGGCCGCCTCGTCGGCGCCGTCGGCCGCAATCACAATCTCGCAACCGCAGATCATCCCCAGGCTCATGACCATCAAGATAGACTTGGCGTCCTTGGCGTCTCCGCCCACCTTGCCAACGGTGATCGAGCTCTCGTACTTGCTTGCCTCCTGCACAAACAGCGACGCAGGACGCGCGTGGATACCGCTCGGATTCTTGACGACCGTCGTCTTGGAAACCATCTCTGCTCCTTACTCCACCACGATGTTGTCGGTTGCGGTATCGGCACCATTGCTAGCGATAAGTTTCTTATAGTAGAAGAAGCTCTTCTTCTTACCGCGTTTGCCGGTGCCGTTGCCGTGCTCGTCCTGGTCGACCGAGATCTGGCCGTAGCGCTTGGTCATCTCGGAGGTGCCGGAGCTGATCAGGTCGATAGGGCCCCACCAGGCGTAACCAAAGACGTCGACACCGTCGAGAATCGCCTGGTGCATCTGCTCGACGTGCTCCTTCATATACTCGATGTGCGCGTCGTCGTCGCAGAAGCCGTTCTCATCGCGGTTCTCGGTCATGCCGTTACCATTCTCGGCGATGAAGATCGGTAGGTGGTAGCGATCGTAGATGTGGTTGAGCGTGATGCGGAATCCCACGGGATCGATCGGCCAGCCCCACTCGGTCATCTCGAGGTATTGGTTCTTGATCTCGGTAACCAGCTTGCCGCTCGGCTCGGGGGAAATTTTGCCCTTGTAGCGCATGATGTAGGTCATGTAGTAGCTGATGGAGATGTAGTCAACCACGCCGGCCTTGAGGGTTTCGAGGTCGCCGTC
>CAUCXP010000046.1 GCA_958446785.1 uncultured Collinsella sp.
CGAGTTGGTGCCCTCAAAGGCAAACTGCAGGATCTTCATGCCGGGGAAGCCCGAGTTGTCGCGCATGTCGATGACGCCGGGGGTGAGGAAGCCCAGGTCCTCGGCGATGATGGGCAGCGTGCCGAGCTTTTCCTCGAGCGTCTTGAAGAACTTGAGGCCGGGACCCTGCGTCCACGAACCGTAGGACGAATCAGGCGAGGAGAACGGCACCTCCCAATAGGCCTCGAAGCCGCGGAAGTGATCCAGGCGGATGACGTCGTACATGTCGAGGGCGGCGCGAATGCGGCCCTCCCACCAGGAGAAGCCGTCGGATTCCATGGCGTCCCAGTCGTAGATGGGGTTGCCCCAGTACTGGCCGGTGGCCGAGAACTGGTCGGGCGGCGTGCCGGCGACGCTCACCGGATTGCCGGCGGCGTCGATCTTAAAGAGCTCAGGTGTCGCCCACATCTCGACGGAGTCACGCGAGACATAGATGGGCAGGTCGCCGATGATGAGAATGTCGCGCTCGTTGGCATAGGCCTTGAGGCGGCTCCACTGGCGATCGAAGAAGTACTGCGTCATCTGGTGGTAGAGCATACGCGCCGGATGGTCGGCGCAGACCTTGGCGGAAGCCTCGCCGCGGGTGCGGAGCTCCGCGGGCCACTCCCAAAACGCCTTGAGACCGCACTCCTCTTTGACGGTCATGAACTCACAGTAGGGGATGAGCCAGTCCTCGTTGGCCTGGATAAAGTCATCGAAATCGGTCGGCTTGTCGGCAGCAAAGCGCTCAGCGGCTCGGTCGAGAATCTGACGGCGGCCGCCAAAGATAGCACCGTAGTCGACATTGCTGGGGTCGGATCCCAGATACACGCCATCGATATCGCGCTGCTCCAGATAGCCTGCCTCGATAAGCTCGGCAAAGTCGATAAAGTTGGGGTTGCCTGCGCGGGCCGAGAACGACTGATAGGGCGAATCGCCATAGCTGGTCGTCGTAAGGGGCAGAATCTGCCAGTAATGTTGTTTGCACGAGGCGAGAAAATCGACGAAGTCGTAGGCATTCCAGCCAAAGCCGCCGATTCCGTATGGTCCGGGCAGAGATGAGACGGGCATGAGGACGCCGCTTGCACGCTCCATGAATGCGCTCACCAACCTTCTTGTTGTGGGGTCGGCCTGCCGATGGGTGTGCAGTCCGCCTCCGATGTTCTGATTCGATATGCCTATTGTAAAACATGTTGTTTAAACATGTACAGGCAAGAAAAAATAAGTTGGTCGATTTTCGGCGAATGGCTACATGCCATGAAAAAAAGCCCCGACCTCACAACGTGAGATCGGGGCAAGAGCGGTATGTAGGTTTTGCTACTCGGCGTCGGCGAAGCCGTTGGGGTTGTGGCTCTGCCAGTTCCAGCTATCGCGGCACATGTCCGCGATGTCGTACTGGGCCTTCCAGCCCATCATGCGCTCGGCCTTGGAGGCATCGCACCAGTTGGCAGCGATGTCGCCGGCGCGGCGCTCGCGGATCACGTAGGGCAGCTCCTTGCCACAAGCCTTGGAGAAGGCGGCGATGACCTCGAGTACCGAGGTGCCGGTGCCGGTGCCCAAGTTAAAGATCTCGACGCCGGTCTTGCCGTTCATCCAGTTAAGGGCGGCAACGTGACCAGAGGCCAGATCGCACACGTGGATGTAGTCGCGCACGCCGGTGCCATCGGGGGTGGGGTAGTCGTTGCCAAAGACCTGAACGGCCTCGAGCTTGCCCACGGCGACCTGGGCGACATAGGGCACCAGGTTGTTGGGGATGCCCTTGGGGTCCTCGCCGATCAGGCCCGACGGATGAGCACCGATGGGGTTGAAGTAACGGAGCAGCACGACGTCCCACTCGGGGTCGGCGGTGTGGACGTCCATAAGGATCTGCTCGATCATCCACTTGGTCCAACCATAGGGGTTGGTCGCGGGCTTCTTAGGATCCTCCTCGGTGACGGGCGGGTTGTCCGGGTCGCCGTAGACGGTCGAGGAGCTCGAGAAGATGATGGACTTGCAGCCATGGTTGCGCATGACGTCGATGAGCACCAGGGTGTTCTCGATGTTGTTGTGGTAGTACTCGACGGGCTTGCTCACCGACTCGCCGACGGCCTTAAAGCCGGCAAAGTGGATGACGCGGTCGATCTGATGGGTATCGAAGATCTTGTTCATCGCATCGCGGTCGAGCACGTTGGCCTCGTAGAAGGTGAGGTTCTTGGCGGCCTCGTCGCCCACGATGGTCTTGACGCGGTCGACGGCGACGGCGCTGGAGTTGGAGAGATCATCGACGATGACGACCTGGTAGCCACCCTCGAGCAGCTGAACGACGGTGTGCGAGCCGATAAAGCCGGCGCCACCGGTAACGAGGACACAGGTGTCTTTGGGGTCGAGTGCTTTGGACATGTAGTCTCCTATCGAATCAGGAACACTTCTTCAGGGGAGTATAGCGCAGGCAGGGACGCCCAAATCGTGCGCTGTAGGAAAAGCAGAGGATTGTGCTAACGTACTCATAGAAGAGCTTGCGTACGCATAACCTGATCTTTGGCATTTGCTTACGAGCCGCCGACCTTGCAGTTTCCTGCCGTTCGTGGAAATCGTTGGGACGCGCCATATGTACGCTAATATGTATGAGTTGAGCGACATATAAATAAACATGTAACGGAGTACATATGTCACCAAACAGCGATTCCATCCTTTCCCAGGAGCTCTCGCGCCGCACTGTCCTCAAGGCCCTGTTCGGCGCCGCTTCTGCGGCAGTTCTTTTTGGCCTGCCCGCTCGCGCCCATGCGGCGGAGGCTTCCAAAGAAACCACCGATAAACTGAATGCTGCCCAGGCCCAGCTCGACGAGGTTCAGGCCCAGCTCGACAGCATCGCAAATGAGTATGCGGCGCTGGCCAACAAGAATGCCCAGACCCTCAACGACATCGAGAATGTCCAGGGCAAGATTGACGACACGCAGGCCCAGATCGATGAAAAGAAGGCCGAGCTCAAGAAGAAGCGCAACGACCTTTCCGATCGCGTGGCCGCCAGCTACAAGTCCGGCGGCACGAACATCCTGTCTTTGCTGCTGGCCTCTGGCTCGTTTGAGGAGCTCGTCGCTAATGCGCACTATGTTGAGAAGATCAACAAGAGCGACCGCGACGCCATCGAGGAAATTCAGACCATCCAGGAAGAGCTCGATGCGCAAAAGACCGAGCTTGAGTCGCAGAAAGCTGACTTAGAGAAGCTCAAAGACCAGCAGACTGCTCAGATGCAGGACATGCAGGCCAAGCAGCAAGAAGTCCAGACCGTGCTGAACGGTCTTTCCGACGACGTCAAGGAGCTCATGGCTCAGCGCGATTCCGAGATCCTCGCTGCCGCCCAGGCTGAGGAGGCTGCCAGGAAGGCCGCCGCTGCCGCCGCCGCCGCGAACAAGAACAATTCCTACTCGGGTGGTTCAAGCTCGGGTGGCGGATCGTATGCGCCCGGAACCCCGCAACAGAATGCCGGCTCGGGCAAACAGCAGGCCGTCGTCAACGCGTGTTACTCCACGCCTTCGCCGGGTCAGAACTGGTGCGCGGCGTGGGTTACCAATGTCTTCCGTAACGCCGGCGTTGGCTACTTTGGCGGCAACGCGTGCGATATGTTTAACGCATGGTGCTATAGCTCCGACCGCTCGGCGCTGCAGGTGGGCATGATCGTGGCCGATTCCTCGCACAGCGGCACGGGTGCTCCGGGCCTTATCTACGGTCATGTGGGTATCTACGTTGGCGGCGGTATCGTTATGAGCAACGAGGGTGCCATTACGTCTAAGTCGCTTGATTCGTTTATTAGCTTTTATGGTACTGGCTCTGGCGTGCGTTGGGGCTGGCTTGGCGGTATTGCGCTGTCGTAGCTGCGGCTTGGTCCGGGACAGTCCGAGAGGCATAAGGTTGCCTGCTCGGGCAGTCCTGCTCGCACGGAGAGCACATTAAGTGCTCTCCGGCTCGTGCGGAACTCGCGATCAACCTTATGCCTCTCGGACTGTCCCGGCCCTCTCGGGTCTTGAGCGCGACACACCGGACTGGGTTATCTGAATAAATATGGCGAAGGCCCCTTTCGGGGCCTTCTTTTTATAAAAATTCGCCTACTCGGTGGACTTCGGGTTCTAGGTCTACGTCGAACTGCTCTTTGACTTTGGCTTGGATGTCGCGGATGAGTTCGTCAACGTCGGCGGCGGTGGCGTGGTTGGCGTTGACGATGAAGCCGCAGTGCTTCTCGCTCACCTGCGCGCCGCCAACGACGTGTCCTCGCAGGCCGGCATCCATGATGAGCTTGCCGGCAAAGTAACCCTCGGGGCGCTTGAAGGTGGAACCGGCACTCGGCATGTCGAGCGGCTGCTTTTCCTCGCGGCGCTGGCGGTAGTCGTCCATGTCGGCCTTGATCATCGCGGCGTTGCCCGGTGCGAGGTTGAAGGTGGCAGAAAGAACGATAAAGCCGTCGTCGGCGATGCGACTCTTGCGATAGCCCAGGTTGAGCTCATCGACATCGAACTCGATGATGTTGCCGCTGCCGCGGGTGCCGTCGTCGAGCATGCGGGCGGGCTTGTAGACGCGCACAGACTCCAGCACGTCTGCCATGCAGGCACCGTAGGCGCCGGCGTTCATGTAGCAGGCGCCGCCGACCGATCCGGGGATGCCCGAGATGGGCTCCATGCCGGTGAGACCGGCCTCGGCTGCCGCCGCGGCGACATCGGAAAGCAAGGCGCCGGCCGCCGCCGTGACGTGCGTACCGTCGACCGTAATGTCGGAGAGGCCTTCGCCCAACGCCACGACGACGCCGCGGATACCCTTGTCGCCGACGAGCAGGTCGGAGCCGTTGCCCACGATGGTGAGCGGCAGGTCGCAGCGATAACAGGTGTCGAGCGTGGCGACGAGGCCCTGCTCGGTATCGGGCGTGACAAAGACGTCGGCCGGGCCGCCGATCTTAAACGTGGTGTGCTCGCGCATGGGCTCGCTCATCAGCACGTTGTCCTCGCCGGCAACGCCAGCAAGCGCGCACAGCAGGTCCTCGTTAAAAAAGTCGTTCTCGTGCATACGAATATCCGCCTTTTGGTGGTCGTTGTCATCAATCGATTGCAATATACCCCACCCGGACGGATTTGGTGCGCTGGCGGCGATAAAACAGCCGTCTACCGGATTGGTAAAGTGTTTATCACCGAGGTAGAGGGGCGGTCGCTATACTTTCAAGAGATTGCGCGTAAACCTGGAAGGAGCGAGATGGCCAACAAAGTCACCCTCAAGCAGATTGCCCAGGAGGTGGGGCTTTCCCCCTCGTCGGTCTCGCTTGTTCTCAATAATCGGCCCTGTCGCATCTCGGAAGAAAACCGCAAGCTCATCAAGGAGGTTGCGGCGCGCAACCACTATGTTCCTAATCAGATTGCGCGTAGTCTGGTCATGCGCGAGTCGCGCACGCTGGGCCTTATCGTCCCTAACATCGAGAGCCGCTTTTTTGCCTCGCTCGCCGGTAGCCTGGAAAAGCGCTGCCGCGAGGACGGCTATGCGCTCTTCATTACCAGCTCGGGTGGAAGTGCCGACGACGATCTGGAGCTGCTGCGCCAGCTGGTAACGCGCGGCGTTGATGGCGTCTTCCTGGTTGTGGGCGACGAGTTCTCCGACGACCGCGCCCTGCGCGAAGAAGTCAGCCATCTGCCTATCCCTGCCGTGATGGTCGACCGTGCCATTGAGGGGCTCGAGTGCGACAAGGTGATGTTCGACCACGAGATGGGTGGCTACATGGCCACTCGCTATCTGATCGAGCAGGGTCACCGTCGCATTGCCTGCTTGGTTAACGCGCGCCGTTCCAATACGGGGCGTAAGCGACTTGCCGGCTATGAGCGCGCGCTGCGCGAGGTTGGCCTGCCTATCGACGCACGTTTGGAGTTTGAGAGCGAGTACTACATTCCGAGTGCCTACGAGGCCTCGGAGGCGGTGCTCGCAACTGATGCCACCGCTGTGTTCGCAAGTTCAGATAACATCGCCCTCGGTCTGCTCAAGCGCTTGCACGAGATGGGGAAGAGCATCCCGGGCGATATCTCGGTGGTGAGCTATGACAACTCGGCGGCCGACGTTCTCTTTGAGCCGGCGCTGACCGCGATTGAGCAGGATCCTGGTGTCCTTGCGGAGCATGCTTTTGGCTGCATGTCCAAGCGTCTTGCCGGTAGGGGCGGCAGGCGTGCCGAAGAGGTCGTCCTGGAGCCGGCGCTTATCGTTAAGGGCAGCGTGCTCGAACTTACCGAATGTAGCTAAACGTACTTGTTTGTTTGCATGGATTGCATGCGGAGTGTCCGCTATTTGCCGGCGGGGCCGGGGTGCCTGCCTTGTTTTGAGAAGTTCGCGGAGCCCACTTCTCAAAACAAGGCAGGCAGCCCGGCCCTCGTCCGTTAACTCTTCCGCTGGGCGAGCCATAGACGCCGCGCACCGATAGGGTAAGGCAGCGGCTTGAAATTGGTGCTATATTCAGCTTGAGTTGTTTAATGCTAGTACGGGAGGCTGATATGGGGCTGTTCAAGAAGAAAAACCCGCAGGATGCCTTTGATCCCGATGTGTTTACCATCACGGATACGATTTTGGACCCGCCGCGGTTTACATTTTTGCCGGCTATCTACCAGGACGCCACGCGCCGCAAGTGGGCCGTGCATCAGCGCGGTGCGACCCCGAGGATTTTTGACTACGCGGATGTGCTGCAGTGCGAGATTGTCGAGACCGGAAATCCCGAGGATGTGCCGGAGCTTAGCAATCGCGAACTAGCTCAGCAGATTTTGATTAATCCAGCTCAGGCTACCAAAAACAATGCTGCCAAGCGTAATATGTGCCTTGGTATGGGTGTCATCGTTGCCGTGCAAACCGGCGAGGATGAGATTTCGAAGCTTGAGATTCCGGTGACCGCGGGCGAAGTCAAGCGAGACTCCGGCCTATATCGGTCGTATCGGAACGTTGCGGAGCAGATCAAAGAAGCCTTCGACGCCATGGGGCGTCCGGAGCAATGATGCCTGCAGCATCAAGCGGTTGAGGAGCCGTGCCCATGCCGAGTGAACCATATGCGATTCCGCCCAAAGATTGCGCCTTTGAGGGCATTCTTTGGTATATCAATCATTATGACCTGCAGGGTGGCGACCGGCTGCCCGCCGAGCGTGTGCTCTGTGAAGAGCTGGGCGTGTCGCGCACGGCGTTGCGTGCTGCGATCGCGCGCCTTATTTCGTGCGGAACTTTGGAAAGCCGCCGCGGTTCGGGCACCTATGTGTGTCCTCCCAAACCGCTGAACATCTTTCAGGAAACATGGAACTATACGCAGGCGGTGGAGAGGGTTGGCTCAAAGTCGACCGCACGCCTGGTTTGGTCCAAGGTCGTGTACGCCGATATCGATCTGGCCCAAAAGGCCCAGATCGACCTGGGCATGCCGCTTTTCTGCATTCGACGTGTGCGCGTGGTTAATGGTTCCCCGGCGTCGATTGAGACGGCCCACGTCAATCTGTCTTTGTGCCCCTCGCTTCCCGATCACGATTTTGAGCAGGAAAGCCTCTACGACGTTTTGCTCAAAGAAGGGAATGTCCATGTGACGCACGGCAAGGAGCATATTTCCATCAGCCGTCTGAACGCCGACGAGGCCAAGTTGCTGGGTGCTCAGGAGGGCACGCCGGTGTTTTACAAGGCTTCGCACGAGCGTGACGAGAACGATGGCTTTGTCGAGTATTGCAAGTCCGTGATTCTGCCGACCAAGTATCGTTTTGCCGATAACGGCGAGGCAGACGGCGTTGCGACGAAGGTAGGTGTCGAATGGCTGATGCAGTAGAAGACTTGCCGGTTTACAAACAAATTCGCCGCTGCATTGCGGAGCGAATCGAGCGCGGCGACTACCCGACGGGCTCGATGATTCCGTCCGAAAACGAGCTGGCCGAGGAGTTTGGCACGACGCGCCTGACAATCCGAAGTGCCATGGACGAGCTGGTCAAAAGTGGCCAGATTCGTCGCGTGCAGGGCAAGGGCGCCTTTGTGGGACACAAGTGGTTTGACGAGCACGAACGCAAGGGCGGCTTCCGTCAGTCGGTTCTGGCGTCGGGCGCGACGCCGTCGGTGCGCATTCTGGCGCGCTCCAAACGCTACGCCGGCCCGTATTACGCCGACCTGTTTGGCATCGCCGAGGACGATCTGCTTTACTCGGTGCGCCGTCTCAACTGCATTGATGGGGAGCCCGTGTCGATTGAGATGACGCTGATTCCGTGTCTGCTGTTTCCGGGCATCGAAGACGTGGACATTTCGGTCTTCAGCCTGTTCGAGACCTACGACATGTTGGGGCGCAAACCGGACAAGTCGATTGAGAAACTCGATATTGAAGCGCTGGGCGCACGCGATGCGAGCTTGCTCAATCTTGAGCCGGGCGACCTGGCGCTCGTACTGGAATGCATGACCTATGACTCGAGTGGGCAGGCGATCGAGCATGCCAAGTCTTTTAACCGCGGTGATGCCGGCGGATATACCTACAACTATTAGCGTCTAGAGCATCCTCGTGCACGGCGGGGTGCTCATTTTTTTACGGACATGTGTCGCATGACCGATGAACGGCAAAAACTGACCGTCTACCGAGAGGGGAGGATGAAATCAAAAAATCGGTATTAAAAACGGCTAACCTGTAATCGTTCACTGGTATTAAGAACCTTTGAATTGTTGAGCTTGGGGCCAAGATGTCCACAAGGTTAAGCGGCGAGACGGGGCGGCAAGCCTGTCCATTCCGTGCGACAATTCAAACTGCTCGTGAAAGGAGCGGGAATGAAGGAGACCGAGAAGATCGAGATCATGCACTTCGACCAGGAGGGCTACCTCG
>CAUCXP010000047.1 GCA_958446785.1 uncultured Collinsella sp.
GAGCGCCCCTGCCGACCGCATGGAGGCAGAGCTCGATGCCGGCGGCATTCGCGTGGGCGCCAAGTACCGCTACCGTCAAAAGGATCAGACGGCGACCCTTACGCGCGGCACAGACGGGCAAATGCTGCTGACTTTTGACGAGCCGCAACGAGCCATCGCCCCCGGCCAGGCAGTCGTCATCTACCGCGGCGACGTCGTCCTGGGCGGCGGCACGGTGACTGCCGCCATCAAATAGCCCCATCCCCTTCATAAGTTGCGGTGAAATAGGGACTGTTTAAGCGTTTAAAACCGCCAAACAGTCCCTATTTCACCGCAACTTAGAGAGGACGGCCTCGGTCGGTACTGCTGCGCCAGCCGAGGCCACTGCATCGTTAGCGCTGAACGTAGGCGCGAACCAGCTCGTAGGTATTGCGCACGCCGTCGATGTGGCTGCGCTCGTAGTTGTGGCTCGCGTACACGCCGGGGCCGATCAGGCCATGGCGAATGTCGTAACCGGCCGAAAGCGTGGCCTCGACGTCCGAGCCGTAATGCGGGTACACATCGATGGCGTAATCGAGTTCAAGCTCGCGCGCGATGTTGGACAGCGTGGTCACCAGGTCGTAGTTGTACGGACCGCCCGAATCCTTGGCGCAAATCGACACCATGCGCTCGGTGCAGCCCAGGTCGTCGCCCACGCAGCCCATGTCCACGCTGATCATCTCGCGCGTATCAGCCGGCACAAAGGCACCGCCGTGGCCGACCTCCTCGTACACGGTAAAGAGCAGCGACACTTTGCGCGAAAGGGTCACCTCGCCGCCAGCAACGGCGCGAGCCAGACCCAGCAGAATCGACGCGGACAGCTTGTCGTCAAGGAAGCGGCTCTTGATGTAGCCGCTCTCCGTCACCGTGGTGCGCGGATCCATAGCGATGATGTCTCCAGCCTGAATGCCCAGCTCGAGCACGTCGTCCTTGCTGTCGACGTTCTCGTCGAGCAGGATTTCCATGTTCTTCTCGATGGTCTTGACAGGCTCATCGGCCACATGCGCCGAAGGCTCGGTATTGAGAACCACACCCGTGTAGACATTGCCATCGCGCGTGTAAACGGTGCAGTTCTCGCCATCGGCCGTAGACCACTGATGCCCGCCAAGCGTCGTGGGACGCAGGCGACCATTGTCCTTGATGGAGCGCACCATGGCGCCCAGGGTATCAACATGGCTCGCCAACACGAGCGGCTCGCCCTCGCCGCCAAGCTCAACCAACACGTTGCCCTTATTGGAGCGCTCGGGCCCAAAGCCCATATCACGCAACGTTTCCATCAGATAGTCTGTCGCCGCACGGGTATAGCCCGTAGGCGAAGCGATAGAAGTCAGCGTCTTAAGCTGTCCTGCGATATAGGAGAGCGTCTCCTCTAGAGAAGCATCAACATTAGAAGCCATATGCATCCTTCCAAGTAAAACTAAGACCGAGTCCCGATTTTAACCGTTCTGCACGTGCAATGCCCCAGGAGCCGAACCGCCTCCAGACGTCCCCGCACCGGTTTTGTGCACACACACGGTTTACAATCCCAATCTTGAATAAATCCTATCGGTATCTGCATAAAAATGAGGCATCTATTTGCTTCGTCTCAGGGTACCCCGCCTTGGACCGTGCAAAAAACGGAGTATTCAGCACCGTGGGCCCCAACGGCCCCATCACAAACGACATAACGACGCGGTTGCAGCAGTGTTGTAGGCCGGCGCAAACCAAAAACGCAGTGGCAGCCCCCTCCGCTCATCGATAGCCCACCCACAATGGCTTTCGATGAGCGTCTGCGGGCTGCTGCGGCCCACTCACAACGTTATGCATTTTTCAGAGCCTGCTGAATACTCCCAAAAATGCACGCTGAGAAGTGCACCACCTATCCGCAGCGGGCAGCATGCCTTAGTTTTGCTCGCCTCAGGGCATCGACGCAGCACAAAAAGCCCCGCCGTGCGTAGCACGGCGGGGCCAGCAGCAAGTCAAAAGACCATACGCCTACGGGCGAAGGACCACCAAACTGGGCTAGGCAGCCGGGCAGATCTTCTTGAAGAGCTCGATGACGTCGTCGAGCGTCGCCTCGCGCGGGTTGCCCGGGAAGCAGGCGTCGGCCATGGCGTCCTTGGCCAGGACCTCGATCTCGTCGGCCTTCATGGCCTCGCAGACGTGCGGGATGTTCACGTCGGCAGAGAGCTGCTTAACGGCGGCGATGGCGGCATCGGCGGCTTCGTCGGTGCTCATGCCCGTGGTGTCAACACCCATGGCAACGGCAACCTTGGCCAGGCGCTCAGCGCAAACCGGCTTGTTGAACTCCATGGCGATCGGCAGCAGCATGGCGCAAGCGACGCCGTGCGGAGTGTCGTAGTGGGCAGACAGGGTGTGAGCCATGGCATGGTCGATGCCCAGGCCGACGTTGGAGAAGCCCATGCCGGCGACATACTGGCCAAGAGCCATACCCTCGCGGCCGGAGCCGGGCTGACCAGACTTGGCCTCGGCAACGGAGTCGCGCAGGTTCTCGCTGATCAGCTTAATGGCCTCAAAGTGGAACATGTCGGAGAGCTCCCAAGCACCCTTGGTGGTGTAGCCCTCGATGGCGTGGGTCAGAGCGTCCATGCCGGTGGAAGCGGTCAGGCCGGCGGGCATGGAAGCCATCATGTCGGGGTCGACGACGGCGACCTCGGGGGCGTCGTTGGTGTCGACGCACACGAACTTGCGGACCTTCTCGGGGTCGGTGATGACGTAGTTGATGGTCACCTCGGCGGCGGTACCGGCGGTCGTCGGCACAGCGATGGTGAACACGGCGTGGTTCTTGGTGGGAGCAACGCCCTCGAGGCTGCGGACATCGGCAAACTCGGGGTTGTTGATGATGATGCCAATGGCCTTTGCGGTGTCCATGGAGGAGCCACCACCGATGGTCACGATAGCGTCAGCCTCGGCGGCCTTGAAGGCCTCGACGCCGTCCTTGACGTTCTGGATAGTGGGGTTGGGCTTGATCTCGGAGTAGAGGCTCCAAGCGATGCCGGCGGCGTCGAGCTCGTCGGTCACCTTAGCGGTAACGCCAAACTTGACCAGGTCGGGATCGGAGCAGACGAAGATCTTCTTGTAGCCGCGACGCTGGAGCTCGCCGGGGATCTCCTTGATGGCGCCGGAACCATGATAAGAAATGGTGTTAAGAACGAAACGATTAGCCATTGATAGCCTCCCATCGTGTGCGGGGCACCCATTACGCCCCACGCTATGAGTCCCATCCTAACGCTTTTGAAACAAAAAACACGTGAGAACATCAAAAGTGTTAAAGCGTTTCAACATAATAATGGAGCCCTAGTCCTTCCCTCCCGACAGCAGCGAAGGCTAGATTATAGGAGCAATCGCCCAAAGAATACGACCAACTCAGCCTATAAATTGTTTCTGTTTTAGCAATATATGTTTGACAATACGTTTATAAAAGGATACTTTATAAAAAACATCTTAGTTCACTAAATAACATTAGTGAAATGAAAGAGGCGGTAGAGATGTTAGTTCTACCCATAAAGACCCTCTTGGGCCACTACATTTATGATGCCAATCGAAACGAGATACTTGCAGTAAGCAAAGATCTATTCAATTACATCTCAGAAGTCCAAGCAGGAAAAGTTTGCCACGCTTCCTATAAATCAGACCAAGAATTCCAGTTACTACAATCATGTGGCTACTGCTGCGATTCGCCATTGCAGGATATCGCTTATCCATCAATTGACCTTTTGAAAGTTAAGCTGGAAAGAAATATACGGATGCTAACCCTTCAGCTGACTCAATCTTGTAACTTCCGATGTGATTATTGTATCTATTCCGGAAACTCCTCATACAACAGAGCCCACAGTCATAACTCCATGTCCATTTCGACGGCAAAACATGCAATCGAATTCTTTAAGATGCACTCGATCGACAACTCAAACCCGGTCGTAGCATTTTATGGAGGAGAACCTCTCCTTCGATTTAATGAAATTAAGCTAATTACTCAATATGCAGAGCAGGTATTTGAAGGAAAACACATCTCATTTCGAATTACAACTAATTGCTCTCTTTTATCTGAAGAAATGGTTAAATTCTTCTTCGATTCTGGGCATGAATTCTATTTGTTAATCAGTCTTGACGGGCCGCAGCAAATCCATGATAAGTCTAGGCATTACGCTAATGGCAAGTCCTCATACCAAACAGTTATAGACAATGTTCATATGGTTTTAGACAGCCATCCTGAACGCAACAAATATGTTCATTTTAATGCCGTAGTCGACACGAACAACATCTATAAAACAGCCTCTTCCTTTATAAATTATAAAGATATCGAAGATTGCGATGTTCAATTCAACTACCTGGAACGCAACGGACGTATCGCCCCCTACAATGACGAGTTCTCAAGTCAGCTAAATTACGCCTTATTTAAAGCAAGAATTATGGATGAGCGCGAAATCGAAAAAGGAAACCGCAACGATAGGCTCGCTTCATATACGCTTGCAAACATCAACCAAAACATAAAGCGATTTGCACCTTCGAACATCCCAGCAAAAGCTATACCCGGTGGCCCATGCGAACCAGGGGTTACGCGTCTATTTGTGACAACAGCAGGAGCGCTTCTTCCTTGCGAAAGGGTCAGCGAAACAACGAAGGAAATGTATATCGGCACATTGGATTCAGGATTTGATTTAGGTCAAATTGAAAAGATAATCAATGTTTCAAAGCTGACCAGCGATTCATGTAAAAAATGTTGGGCATTTCAGCTGTGCACCCAATGCATAAAAAGCGCAGATTGCGAAGGAGTAATAAGCCCTGATTACAAGCGAACAGCATGCGACAATTCAAAACGAATTGCCTTTGACCGACTTAATCAGAAAATACTTCACTTTGAGCTTCATAGACATGAAGTGTCCATTGCAACAGCTCTAAAAAGGAACAAGCGATAAAAATCATGAAGACAATCGGACTTATATCTTTCACAAGAGCTGACTATCCTCTTCTGATTGGATTGCTAGGAAATGGCTACAATATCCGAGTATCAACGCCATGCGGCATTCTACCGGACGGCCTAGATGTCGCCAACCTTGTTAATTGCAAAGAAATTGGCATAAGAAATCGAATTAACTATGTAACGACAATCGATGAATCAGACCTGGTTGTCGTTTTATCGACGAAAGAAAGCGCCGCAGGACTCGTAGAATTTAGTAAACACGCTGAAACCTACGCTCATTCTGTAAATAAGACGGTTGTCAGCCAGCTCGCCGCTGAACAAATCGAGTCTAGCAAAAGCGACATGCAGGAATTAGCCCTGATACCAAAAATTGTTGTCGGGAATCTATATACACCCGCCAATTCAACAATAACGTTCAGTAGCATCGTTAGCGAGATGAGAAAGCACCATCCCAATCTATGCGCGTTGAGCTTCAATCCTTTAAATGAAATCTGGGGCTGCAATACCCTTAGTTTTGATGGTGGCCAATCTGCCGTCATCAAAATGAATGAGCAGATCAACCTCATCATTGAGAATGATAAATCCGACCTAGCTCTATTAGAGACGCCCAATGTGCTTATGAAATACAACGACCACATTTTCGGAGATTACGGATTGCGGTCGATTGCTGCATGTCGAGCTTTCTGCCCTGACTTAGCCATTATCAATATCCCATACACGATAGCCGACTACGACATAATGCTAGGGCTCATGCCCGTAATTGAAACGCTTACGCAAGCAGAGAAAGTTCAATTTGAAATTACAAACGAAGTACTTGACGCCACAGAGGGGTTGGAGACGCATGAATTTCAAATAAGCTATTCATCTAGCGATAAAGCTATTCAAGCAGCAAGAGAACTTCGACTAAGAGGAATACCAAGTTTCTCAGCCAGCTTAGATCCAGAAGAATCATTACTATGCTGCAAGACAATCGAGGACGAGTTGTTTGATTTCGATCTTGGGGTACTGAAATGACAGCATATTGTAAAGATGAAACCATCTACGCAGAAATCGAAAAAGCAATAAGCAATATTAGAGATTTGGATTTGACTCAATTTGATCAAGATCTAAGAAATCAACGATTGACCGATTCCCCATTCAGCTTGTCCTCATCGGATCTAGTTCGACTGCTAATTTTTCTTGAAAGCAGGTTTTCTGTTTACGTTGAGTACTCGTCGATTGAAAACATAGGGTTCAACAGTGTTGAGGAGGTGAAGAAGGTAATAGAACAGTCAGAAACAATCGAACAATGGGAGGCAAATCATGAGAAGTATTCGACCATTTAACATGCATGCAGTAAATAGCGTCATTCATTTTATTAGAAATTGCCCATGCGGTTATTGCAGCTGCATGTACTGCAACGTACTGCGTAATTCTCCGCACGAAGCAGAAGTCGGTTCCAATGCGATTGAGGCGATGACGCGTGGTGGCTACTGGTCCTAAATCGAGCAAGACAGCTACGAACGAATATCGAATCTCAATTGAAGGTAACCCTTATCCGCATGCTCTAGCTCTCACCAACCCAGTGGGAGACAACCTCAACATCAAAAGACATGGGTTCACGGGTCCACTAGGACAGCTATTGAGTCTTAAATACACCGTTTATGACGATACAAATGAAAAGCTCTTTACTGTCGTCGACGGTGGCTTTAGTAACATGCCCAGGGTTGCGCTCGTCATCGAACATAAGGAAGTTGCGGTACTCGATTATGGCCTAAACAGACTTGAGATGAAGTGCATAACGAACATACCGAATTACTCAATAAAAGGTAACTTCCTTTTTGGAGATTACGATATATTCAGCCAACGGGAAGTGAGGGTATCTTCAGTTACCGTTCTTCAATGTGATAAACAATCGTGCTTTAGCATACAGGTTTTTGATAAAGCCGAATTAGCTGCCGCAATTGGCATACCCACAGCCATTGCCCTTCTTAGAGCTCGCATTGAAGAGCATCTCGAATAACTCGCAAATAGCAGTTGGTAGCAACGTTCAGGAGCTAGATAGTTTTTTCTGGCTCCTGAAACTGTATTACATAGTCTGCAAATTGTTCAAAACCATGTCCATGATCCGCAATGATGACGATTCGCTCTTTCATCTCCTGTGCAACCACCGCCTTCAAAAAGGATATCGAAGCATTATCTAAATTGTTGCAAGGCTCATCCAAAATAATAATAGAATAGCTGCTCAGAAAAGCCCTACAAAGTAATAGAGAAGCCAGTTCTCCGCCAGACAAATTGTGTCCCCTAGTTCCAATGATGGGATTGGCTTCAAATAATTTATCGAGGCTAAAACCCTTCAAAAGATAGATGAGTTTTTCAGAGTCAATATCTACAAGACCATAGTAAAGAGCCTTCCTGAAAGTTCCCCCCATTATCAAATGTCTTTGCGGCATAGTTGCGCAGGGTAGCTGGATTAAAGTCAAGCCATCGAAAATGACAGTAGACTCATTAACACACAGTCTGCCAGCAACTGGCGACAATAATCCATTCAATACTTCCAGAAATGAAGACTTGCCACATGCATTAGGGCCGCTTACTAAAACCAGACAAGGTGCCTGTATCGTGCAATCTGGAATTGTTATCCTCTCATTAGTTTCGCTCGACGAAAACGAGAGACTGATTCCTTTCCAACTAATTCGATCAGCGTGATCGAAGCATATCAAATTAGGTTTTCCAGCTTCCAAAAGACGACGTAATTCCAAGACACGGCGCAACGACCTAAACGACGGCTGAAGCTGTGCCCAACAATTCAGAACAAGAGGAAAAGGAGAATAGCATAGAAGCACAAGTTGATAACTCTGCACCGCAATCCCGACCGTCAGCCCGCGCTTTAACACAAGGAAAATAAGCAGCAGAACTGAAAGCAAGCCAGTAATGATGTTGCCAGCGTTAACTATTTCAGTTGCCAATCTCGCAAAGACACTCTCCTCAACTCGAGAGTTCCTGCAGGCTTTAAGCATCTTTTTATAGCGAAGTAATTCCAAGTTAATTGAACGAGAAATTCGAATGTAAAGTCGACAATTTATTAGTTGGGCTAAATAAGCAGAACCCCTCGCCTGGGCCTCCAATGCCTTTTCGCTCTTAGTCGATAGCTTACTAAGAGCGAACGGATATAGAAGCGAAATAAACAATGCCGAAACACAAACAGGGATCAAAAGCAACAAAGAGATATTAGATAGCGCCACAAACGATGCCAAACCCGTCACTACGCACGGAAGAAACGCAGTTGTAAATATTCCAATCATCGGCTGTAGGTTCCCAGCCTCTTCAATGCGCGATAACAGGTAGTCACTGTCTTTTGCTAAAACTAAGGGCCGCTCTAAAGCACGGCGGGCAAGCAATCTATAGAAGCAGTTAGCGCCATCGGAAGCCAATTGCTCCGCATATTTTGATCTGAACAGGTTTGTCACCAGCTCAACTGAGAGCAAAACTAGCAGGCCTAACCCAATGTATAAAACGTTACGATAATTAGAGCGAAGCAGGCCATAGTCTATAATCAACGATTCAGCTTTAACAACAGACAGCTCTACCAGGGCAGATAAAATGCAGAGCACCATCAACTTGATTACTGTCGTCTTATTTTGAATAAAAAGCTCTGGCATATGTCCATCCCCTCAACTAATAATTATAGCTAGAAAGATGGCATTTTTATTCTATAGCCTCAAGCAGCACGCTTTGCTGACGTCAAATCTTGTCATTACAAACATGCACTTTAGCGCTTAAGACTCGTGGTCTGCCAGTCAGCTATGATGCGGGCCCATTTCCTGTGCAAGTCGCGTTCGCGATCGATAAACATGATGGTAAATTTCATT
>CAUCXP010000048.1 GCA_958446785.1 uncultured Collinsella sp.
CACGCGTCAGCTTGGGTCGAAACGTCGCGCAGCACCGTGAGGATCGTACCCTCGATGGGCTTACGCACTGCCTGGAAGGCAACCTTGACGGCTCGGCGGAACGCATAGGCGATGTTGGCGGACGTGATGGGCTCATCGGCAGAGACAAGGCCCTCGGCCACACCACGCAGAATCTGCGAGGTGATGACGCCGGAGTTGCCGCGGGCACCCATGAGGGAGCCATGGGTGATGGCACCGGCGATGGCCTCCATGTCGGCGTCGGCAGGAAGGGCGGAGAGCTCCTTGGTCACCGAGGCGAGCGTGAGCGACATGTTGGTGCCGGTATCGCCATCGGGTACGGGGAAGACGTTGAGCTTGTTGATCTCCTCGGCCTTGTCGGAAACGGCAGCCGCAGCGATCGGAAAACAGGTGCGAATGGTCTTTGCAATCATGGGTATTTGAATCTCCGTTTTCGGATGCTAGTTCAGACGGCTCTTGAGCGCGTCGATGTGAATGCCGATCTTAAGGCTGGCGGGATCGATCTGGGCGATCTCCTGCAGAGTGAAGGCAACGGAGCTCGAAAGATTGTGGCAGACGGACTTCATGTTGACGCCGTTCTCGAGCACGACGTGAAGATCGACCGTAAGGCCGTTCTCGTCGGCGGAGACAAGCACGCCCTTGCGGAGGCGCTGACCGGCAAGCAGGCGCACGCTCTCGGCGCCCTGAAGCTGCTCAGCCATACCGACAACGCCATAGCACGTCATCGCGGCATAACCGGCAATATCGGCAATAACGTCGTTCGAGACGCTCAGGCTGCCGTTAATGGTCTCAGACACAAGAATCTCCTTATCTGGTGCTCGCGGCACCATCTCGTGGGAGCAATCATTGTAATATTCTACAACGAGCGCGCCATGTTGAGGTGGT
This sequence comes from uncultured Collinsella sp., assembly GCA_958446785.1. GTDB lineage: Bacteria > Actinomycetota > Coriobacteriia > Coriobacteriales > Coriobacteriaceae > Collinsella. The sequence goes on from CAUCXP010000048.1 coordinate 904, forward strand.
GGGTCGCGGGATTACATCCTCGACACGAAATGTTGATATGGTAACGTTCGCGCCAGGCGATCGCGGTATGAAAAAACCCGCCGCATAAGCGACGGGTTTTACGACCTGGCTCCCCGGGTAGGACTCGAACCTACAATAGCGCGGTTAACAGCCGCGTGCTCTACCATTGAGCTACCGAGGAATTTAAAAGCCCAGCGGAATGGGCTGAAAAATTCTGGCTCCCCGGGTAGGACTCGAACCTACAACAGCGCGGTTAACAGCCGCGTGCTCTACCATTGAGCTACCGAGGAATAGGTGCGTGCTCTCAAGCAACGAAGTTTATTATACGGACGAATCAGCTCAGGGCAAGAACTTTTTTAAGAATTTTTCTCCGCCTAGTCATTGGTGACGTTCTTAAACGACTAGTCATTCAAGAACGTCCCCAACGACTACTCATTTAAGTCTGTCCCCAATAACCACCCCCAAACTGTCGCACAACTGACAGCCATAGCAACGCCGCAGATAGAGGACGGACAGCGAAAACCCGCCAGAGCGAGCAAGGTGCCTTGAAACAAGGCGGCATTGACCTTTTGGTCATGCCGCCGAAGTTGAAAGGCAGATTGCCGCTCTGGCGGGTTTGCAGCGTCGGCCAGTTACGGCGTTCGGTAGAACGCCGTAACCCTAAGACTCGATATAGTCCTTCAGCTTGCTGCTGCGGCTCGGGTGGCGGAGCTTGGCCAGGGTCTTGGACTCGATCTGGCGGATGCGCTCGCGCGTGACGCCAAACTCGCGACCGACTTCCTCGAGCGTACGGGGATGTCCGTCGACAAGGCCAAAGCGCAGCTCGATAACCTTGCGCTCACGATCGGCAAGCGAATCGAGCACCTGGGTGAGCTGCTCCTGCAGCATGGAGAAGCTGGCGGCATCGGGCGGAACGATGGCCTGGGAGTCCTCGATGAAGTCGCCCAGCTGGGAATCCTCTTCCTCGCCGATGGGGGTCTCGAGCGACACGGGCTCCTGCGAGATCTTCTGGATCTCGCGGACGCGGTCGGCGCTCATGTCCATCTCGGCACCGATCTCCTCGGGGGTCGGGTCGCGGCCCAGGTCCTGAAGGAGCTGACGCTGCACGCGGACGAGCTTGTTGATGGTCTCGACCATGTGCACGGGAATACGGATGGTACGGGCCTGGTCGGCGATAGCGCGCGTAATGGCCTGACGAATCCACCACGTGGCGTACGTGGAGAACTTAAAGCCCTTCTGGTAGTCGAACTTCTCGACGGCGCGAATCAAACCGAGGTTGCCCTCCTGGATCAGGTCCAGGAACAGCATGCCGCGGCCAACATAGCGCTTGGCGATGGAGACGACCAGACGCAGGTTTGCGCTTATGAGAGCCTGCTTGGCCTCGAGGCCGACATTCTCGATACGGGTCAGACGGCGCATCTCGGCACGCGTGAGCTCGAGCTCGCCCGCCTCGGCAGCCTCGAGCTTCTCGGTGGCCTCAAGACCGGCCTCGATCTTCATGGCCAGATCGACCTCTTCGGAGGCGGTCAACAGGTCGACCTTGCCGATCTCCTTGAGGTACATACGGACCGGGTCGCCGGTCAGCATCACCGTGGAGGCATCGATGCCACGCACGCGCGAGCGTGAACGGGACGTGCGCACGGTGCGCTTCTTCTTGCTCTTGGAAGAACCCATCTCGGCGTCGGCCTGACGGGCCATCTTGAGCTCGTGATCGTCGAGCGAGCCGGAATCGTGCTCGTCGTCGTCATCGAAATTGTCGGTATCGGTATCGTTATCGTCATCGTCGACGTCCATGGGGGCGTCGTCGTTACCGCTCGCGGAGATAATCTGGATGCCGCTGTTGCGCAGCGCGGAATACACCGCGGTGAGCTGCTCGTCAGAAACATCGATATCCTTCAGGGCGACCTGAATCTCGTCCTCGGTTACCGAAGTCCTGTTTGAGTCGTTGCCCATGAGCTTTGCAACGTAGGATTCCAGCCCAGTACCCGTGCTCTCAGTCTTTTTTGGCACAGATTCTCCCTTCATAGTCCACAGGACTCAATACTTTAGCACACACATTGACGTCTATACCCAAAAAGACAACTGGATATAGGCGAGAATACGCTGGTTGACCACAACATCTAGGCCTGTTCGGTGCCCGCGGTCTCCAAACCGATCAAACGGAACGGGTCCGCCACGCCGCCGATAGACTTTTGCAGCTCGCGTTGACGCTGCGAATCCTGCGCGGCCTGCACGGTCAGCGCGCGACGGGCCTCATCGTCGAGCGAACGGTCCTGGCGCAGCTTGGCCTGTGCGGCACGCATACGGCGCTTGATGGTGTAGAGCTCGAGCGTATCGAGCATAAACACGATGTTCGTCTCGGTGGGGTGCTTGCTCGTCGCCGAGATGCGCCCGGCACTCACAAGCGTTGCCGCCTCGGGACACACCGAGCGCGCCGCATCCATGCAGGCTGCAGGATCGGTTCCCGGCGGCGTTGCCAGAACGGCCCATGCGATGGACTCGTGACGCGGGTCAACCCACTCGATAGAGCAGATGCGGTCGGCATACGTGCGGAACAGGTCGGGGTAGCTCGTGAGCATGGTCAGCAGCTCACGCTCCCCTGCCAAGGACTTACGCTCAAGATCAGTAAGAACCATCGGCGCCGCCGCAGCCGGAGCACCCGAACCATCAGTCACAGGTACAGCACCCATACCATCAGGCGCGTCGATCGGCGGCAGGTCGTCGACGACCTCCACGGGCGCGGCGCCGTAGGCATCGAGCGGGACGTAGTCATACGGCTCTTCTTCGACCGGCGCGGACACCGGCGGCGTCGCGCCCGATGCCCAAGCACCGCGAGATGCCCCCTGCGAACCAGACGTCCGACCGCCCGCGCTACCAGAGCGCTCAGCCTGTGCCCGCTGGCGCTCATAGTTCTGCTCACGACGTCGTTCCGCATCCTCGCGCTTGGCGACATCGCGAAACACACGGCCCGAGCTCGCACGCACTGTCTCCAGATCCAAACCCAACAGGTCGGCAATTTGAATAAAGTACGTGTCGATCATATAGCTGTCGCGCAGCGGATAGATAAGCGTCAGTGCATCTTCCAGCGCCTTGGCGCGGCCGCCCGGCGTGGTGATGTCGCTCGACTCCTGCAGCGAACGGTAGACAAAGTCCATAAGCGGCTCGGCGGCGTCAATACGTTTCTGCAGCTCCTCTCCGCCGTGCGCCGTGATGAACTCCATGGGATCGTTGCCGTCGGGCAGCACCACGCAGCGCAGGTCCATCGAATCCTGCTCGATAAACTGAATCGCGCGACGGGCGGCCTTCTGGCCCGCGGCATCGCCGTCAAACATATACACGATGCGCTTGGCAAAGCGAGTGAGCGTCTTGACGTGATGCTCCGTGAGCGCGGTGCCCAGCGTGGCGACAACGTTTTTAATCCCCGCCTCCCAACAGGCGATGCAGTCGGTATAGCCCTCCACCACAATGGCGGTATCCTGCGCGACGATAAACTCCTTGGCCCAATTAAAGCCGTAGAGGTTTCGCTTTTTATGAAACACGCTCGTCTCGGCGGTGTTGAGGTACTTAGGTTGGCCGTCACCCATGATGCGACCGCCAAAGGCGATGTTATGCCCTTGCTCATCAAAGATGGGGAACATCACGCGGTCGTAAAAGCGGTCGGCAAGCTGCCCGCGCCCGCGGCTCACGGCAACGTTGGCGTCGATCATCTCCTGCGGGGTAAAACCCGCTTGGGACAGGTGCGACACCAGAGCGTTGCGACCTGGTGCAAAGCCCAGGCAGTAGCGGCGGCAGACGTCGCCACCCATGCCGCGGCTGGCAAAGTACTCGCGCGGACGGCCGTCCTTACCGCGCATAAGCATGGTGTGGTAGAACTGGGCGGTCTCGGCGCACAGATCGTAGATTCGGGCACGCTTAGTACCGCGCTCGCGGCGGTCTCCGGTGTCGTGCAGCTCAATACCCGCGCGATCGGCCAGATAACGGATTGACTCGGGAAAGCTCAGGTTCTCGCGCTTCATGATATAGGTGAAGACGTCGCCACCCTCGCCGCAGCCAAAGCAATGCCACACCTGCGTGGCGGGAATAATGTGGAAAGACGGCGTCTTTTCGCCATGAAAAGGGCAGCAGCCCCAAAACTCATGGCCGCGGGGCTTGAGCTCAACCGTTTCCTGCACGATGGCGACTAGGTCGGACGCAGCGCGTACCTGGTCTTTTTCCTCATCGCTAATCACGGATGCTCACCCCCTGCTCGCCCAAGTTGTGACGAATATCTTCGATATTACCCTCGACGGTCGCGATCAACTCATCCAGCGAATCGAACACGCGCGACGGACGCAGCCAGCGCGTAAACGCCAGCGAAACGGAAGCGCCGTACAGGTCGCCCGTATAACCAATTAAATTAGCCTCGAGATGCGCCGAAGCGGCATCGTCGGCATACGTCGGCGGCAGGCCGACGTTCACGGCAGCGGGCCACACGGTGTCATCGACGAGCACCAGACCCTCATACACGCCGTCGGCTGGCACCTGAATACCATCGGGAACTTGCAGGTTTGCCGTGGGAAAGCCCATGCCAGACCCCTCGTGACGGCCGCGAATAACACCGCCACGCACCATATACGGGCGGCCGAGCAACTCAGCAGCAAGCTCCACATGGCCCTGTCCCAGCTCATGACGAATGCGGGTGGCACAAATAGCCTCACCGCCCTCGCAAAGCAGGTCGTGACCATACACGTCAACGCCGTGCTCGGAACCCCAGGCGCGCATCTCGGCAACACCAGAAGCACCGCCACGACCCAGTCTAAAGTCACTGCCAACGCGAATCGAACGAATGTCAACCACGCGCGACAGCAGCGCAAGAAAACCAACATGGTCGAGTGCCGCAACCTCTGGCGTAAAGGGAACGGCCACCACCGCATCAACCCCGGTTTGAGCCAAGGCATGCAGACGGTCGGCCGTCGTCATCAATTTTTGAGCGGGCGAAGGGCTCACCACAACATCCGGGTCGGGATCGAAGGTAACCACGACCGCCTTACAGCCATGGGCACGGGCATCACAGACAAGCGCTTCGATGAGTTCCTGGTGTCCACGGTGCACGCCGTCGAACACGCCGATGGCAATTGATGTGGCACCCAGGTGCTCGCACTCATCAAACGCATCGGCAGTAAAGATGCGAGCCTCGTCCGACTCGCCCGCGAAAAAGATACGCGCGAGCTCGCGAGCGGACAACATCATCGAACACCGCCGATTGCCTGCGGAAAAACGTGCTCCATGACAAAGCGGCCACCCTCAATGCGGGCGAGCGCCTTGAGTCCCCCATCGAGCACCAACGCAAACGGCGCCTTCGAGGCATCGAAATCGGCAAGCGCACGCTCAACGGGAATGCGTCGGCCGCAGAGCAGGTCGTCGGCAAGATTGCCCGGCAAGTCAACGCGAGTGGCGCCCAGGGCCACAATGGGATCCAGGGCAAAGCCAGCGGCGGACTCGGGAGAAAGCTCCTCGACCGCATGACAGGCGCCAATGGAAACAACACCGGAGGCCGTGCGGCGCAGCGCGGAAATGTGCGCGGCGCTCTCGCAGGCGCGGCCCAGGTCGCGAGCGAGCGCACGAATGTAGGTGCCCTTGCTCACCGAGAACGCCACGGTCCACACACACGAATCGCCCTCGCCGCCCACGGCGATCAGGTCGGCGGCATAGACCTCGACGGGGCGCGGAGGTAGGTCCACCGCATTGCCCTCGCGAGCAGACTTATAGGCGCGAACGCCATTGACCGAGATAGCCGAAAACGCCGGCGGCACCTGCATCTGCGGACCCAGCATGGCGGCCAAGTGCTCACGGGCATAGGCAGGATCGCAGAGCTCGTTGGCAACAGCCACCGTGCGGACCGCCTCGCCCTCCGCGTCATCGGTATTCGTCTCGGCGCCAAACGAAATATCGGCGACGTAGCTTTTGGTATCGAGCGTGAGCATGCCCAGCAGACGAGTGGCCTGGCCCACGCCCACCACCATGACACCCGATGCCATGGGGTCGAGCGTGCCGGCATGGCCGACGCGCCGCTCATGGAGGGCGCGCCGGCATTGCGAGACCACATCGTGGGACGTGCAGCCCACCGGCTTATCGACGGCGAGCAGCATATTCAGTTGTGAAGGCGTACGACGAGCCATGTACCATCCAAAAAGTTAAAGCTCGACGGTCACCGAAGCGGGATCCTCCCCTACCAGCTCGGCCAGCATGGGAAGTGCCACGGTGAGCGTCTCGAGAATCGTTCCGTTGTTGGAGAAACCGGCGGCAGCGGAATGTCCGCCTCCGCCAAAGGCAGCAGCAATCTCGGACACGTTGAGGTCGCCCTTTGAGCGCAGGTTGCCGCGCACCTTGGTATCGCCCTCAATGCCCTTCAGGAACAGGCAGACCTCGACGCCCATCACCGAGCGCACCACATCGACCAGGCCGTCGCACTCATCCGAGGTGACACCGCAAGCCTCAAGGTCACTCTGGTACGCGTAACTATACGCGACGCGCCCGTGGGCCACCGTCTTAATGCGGCCCATAACGATGGACTTGAGGTGCAAAAACTCGACGCGCATGCTCTGATATACCTCGAGCGCGACGCGCGCCGGATCGGCACCGTGCGCCACCAGGCGCGAGGCCGCATGGAACGCAGCAGCATCGGCGTTCTGGTACTGAAAACGACCGGTGTCGGTCACCAAGCCGCACAGCAAGCAAGTCGCGACGCCATCACGTGCGACAATGCCGCAATTGTCCAAGAAACGGTCGATGATCATGGCGCAGGCTGCAGCTTCGACGCGTCTCAGACTGAGCTCGGCAAACTCCCCGCGCGCCGGATGGTGATCGAAGCACACCACATGCTTGGAGCGGCGAAGCACCTCGGCCGAGTTGTTGAGGCGCTCGACGACCGGCACGTCCACCGAGATGAACAGGTCCGGATTGCCGGTGTACGCAGATGCCGGCACCAGGCGATCGGAGCCTTCCATAAAGCGGTAGATGCGCGGAACCGGGTCATCATCTGCCAGCAGCAGCGCAATGTCCTTGTTGGGAAAAAACTTCATGAGCGAAAGGCCCAGACCCAATACAGAGCCCAAGGCGTCGCCGTCGGGAGAAGTGTGTCCCGAAATCGCAATGGAGGACGCACCCTCGATGAGCTCAAGGATGCGTCGCTGAATATCTGCAGACTCGCACGATGCGAGGTCGGCGGAATTACTCATCAAAAGCTGCCTCCTGGGCGGCATCCGCTATGGGATAGCCGTCCTCGTCCTTTTCGATCGCAAGCGTGGCGGGAACGTTTTCCAGCGCACGCGTGATGCGCTCGGCCTCATCGGTCGAGCGATCGATGCGAAAATCGAGCTCGGGCGTGACGCGCCAATCGAGCGAGCGGGCCAGCAGGCTACGGATGCGGCCCTTGGCGCTGGCGAGCGCCTCCATGACCTCGTCGTAGCGGCTCGCGTCGCACGACACATACACACGCGCGAACGAACGGTCCACCGCGACCTCGACCGCGGTCAGGGTGACCAGGTCGAGACGCGGATCGGAAACCTCAAAGAGCAGGATATAACCGAGCTTCTCGCGAAGCTGCTCGCCCAAACGGCGGGTTGCCTGCGTTTGCTTCATAGCGCTACCCCCTACTCGGTACGGGCAACCTGGTCGATGCGGTAGCCCTCAATGGTGTCGCCAGGCTTGATGTCCTGGAAGTTCTCCAGGCCAATACCGCCCTCGGAGCCGCTCTTGAGGCTCTTGGCCTCGTCCTTGTAGTGGCGCATCGAGGCGATTTTACCGTTGAAGACCACGATGCCGTCGCGCACCAGGCGCAC
>CAUCXP010000049.1 GCA_958446785.1 uncultured Collinsella sp.
CAAAATCTTCGATGACCGACTCGCGACCGATGAGTATCGGAGGCCGCTTACCAGCTGTGGGCTTAAAGGGATTTGGATTCATATCGGCCTCCTCGGATTGGCAAACCCTGGTAACAGTTATACCAACTTATACTGAGTTATACCAATAGCATGTGACAAAGGGGCTGTCCCTTTGTCACATGTGGCCGAAAAACTCGGCGTCTGCTGCTCGCCAGGGACGGAAGGTGGCGGGATCGATCTTTACGTGCGCTGCGGCGGGCACGTCATACCATTTGACCGTGTAGCCGGCGCCGTGAGAGCAAAAGACCGAGTCGGGCGTGTTGGGCAGATCGGCCTCGGGCTCATAGGCGGCCGTCTCGATTACGCGCTCGGCATCATGGCAAGCCGCATAACCGGCGAACTCCAGGTACAGATGACCGCGCCCGCTCGTGTAGGCAGCCACCTCCAGCGCGTAATCCTGCACCTCGGATGCCGGCACGCGACCCACAAGCTTCGCTCGGTCTCCCGCCATCGTCGGCGGCTCGTACTCGGCACCCATGCGTGTGGCATCTGACAACGCCCGGCCCACGCACTCCCCCGGCACCTCGAGCTCAAAGTGGTACCACGGCTCCAGCAACACGTATGCGCCGACCTCGCGCGCCTGCATCAAACCCTGGCGAATCGCGCGATACGTGGCCTGGCGAAAATCGCCGCCCTCGGTGTGTTTGGCATGCGCGCGGCCGCCCGTGAGCGTAATGCGCACATCGGTGATGGGCGAGCCCGTCAGCACGCCCAGGTGGTCGCGCTCCATAGCGTTGGTGAGTGCCAAACGCTGCCAGTTAAGATCGAGCTCGTCGGTCGAGGTCACGGTGCCAAACTGCACACCCGAACCCGCCGGCAACGGCTCCAGGCGCAGATGCACCTCGGCATAGTGGCGCAGCGGCTCAAAGTGGCCCACGCCCTCGACCGGCCGCGAAATAGTCTCCTTATAGAGAATGCCGCCGGGCTCAAACGCAACCGAAAGGCCAAAGCGATCGGCCAACACCCGCTGCACGACCTCGAGTTGCACGGCGCCCATCAACTGCAAATGGATCTGCTCAAGATGCGTATTCCAGCTTACGCCGAGCATGGGATCTTCGTCCGCCAACTCACTCAGCGCTTTAAACACCGCATGAACGTCGTGTTCGCCCGGCAGCACCGTATAGGTGAGGACCGGAGCGATGACGGGCGCATCGCCCGCGGGCTCCGCGCCCAGGGCGTCCCCTGGGCGAACGTGCGCAAGACCCGTCACGGCGCAAATACCGCCAGCAGCAACTTCTTGGGCAAGCTCATACTTCTCGCCGTTATAGATGCGTACCTGATCGACCTTCTGTTCCCACGCCTCGGCACTGGAACGCCCGCTGATCATCTGTTTTGCGCGCAGCGTGCCGCCGGTCACTTTAACCCAAGCCAAGCGCTCGCCACGATCCCCGCGGCTGACACGATAGACGCGCGCGGCAAACTCCGGGAGCCACGCCTGTTCACGCATCAGCGCGCATATGCCATCCAGCAGCTCGTCAACGCCTTGGTCCTTGAGCGCCGAGCCGGCAAAGCAGGGAAAGAGCTTGCGCTCGGCAACCATGCGCGACAGCGTTGCGACAGAAAGCTCACCCGCTTCAAGAAACTCCTCGAGCGCCGCTTCGTCCAACGCAGCAGCGTCCTCCTGAACGGCGGCGCCCGCCAGCAGCTCGTTGGCATCCAGGCAGCCCTCGGAAAGACGCTGCCCGAGTTGTGCCAGCAAAACATCGCGGCCGGGATTCTCCAAATCGATCTTGTTGATGAAGATGAACGTCGGGATGTCATAGCGTGCAAGCAGGCGCCACAGGGTTTCGGTGTGCCCCTGCACGCCATCGTTGGCGCCCACCACCAGAATCGCGTAGTCCAGGGCACGCAGTGTGCGCTCCGCCTCGGCAGAAAAATCGACATGGCCGGGAGCATCCACGAGCATGACGTGGGTATCGCCGTGGTCGAGCACGGCCTGCGACGAGAAAATCGTGATACCGCGCTCGCGCTCGATCGTGTTAGTGTCCAGATGCGAATCGCCATCGTCCACGCGGCCACGCTTGCGAATGCGGCCCGCGTTGAACAGCATGGCCTCGGCCAACGTGGTCTTGCCGGCATCGACATGCGCCAAGATTCCAACGACCGCTTGCTTCGACATGGCTCTCCTCTTATTGCAAGCCCATCGCACGCGGCAACGGGCGTTCACGCTCCACACTGGATGATACAATTTACGGGCCGGTGGGCGAAGCGGGCCCTATCCCCCGACCGAGCTCATCGCCCCGCGTTGCCGCGCGGCGATTTTCGTAGGTTCGCGCCTTGCGAAAGCCGGCACCTCCCCTTTTTGTCTGCCCGGGTTCATCTGGGGCGGTAACAATGCGAGTCCCACAACGACGCGTTTTACCAAAAATGGCCCCACTCGGGGCCATTTTTTATTTGAGCTGGGTGATGATACGTGCCTTGGCTCCTACGCCTCGCGCAGCCAATCAAACGCGACACGCGCCGTGCCGTCGGACACATAGACGATACCGACACGCTCGAACCCCGCCTTGGCGATGGCACCCTGCATGGGCAAGTTGTCCTCGTGCGTGTCAATACGCAGATGGTCGGCGCATTCCTTGGCAAAGGCAAACATCGCCGCCGCGATACCGTGCACGGTGCCGTCGGATGCCACGCGATGCAGCACGGCATACGGAGTGTCGCTGCGCCATTGACCGTCCTCAATCACGTCATAGCACTCGTCCGGACCCGGTAAAAAGGCAAACGTCGCCACCACGCGGCCGTCGACTTCGCACACGTAACTGCCACCAGCGGCAATATCGGCAGCCAGCTGCTCGGCCGAAGGCGTGCCCTCGGGCCACTGCGTGGCGTTGCCATGCGCGCGCATAAAGGCGCGGGCCGCGTCATAGATAGCCATGACGGCGGGAATGTCGGTATCGAGGGTTTTTCTGATCATCACGCGGCGACCTCACGTTTATTGGTATCACTTTGATTGAGCAATGATACCAACGTTTGGAGAGGAGCGCGAAGCAGATGGGGAGCAAAAAGCGAGCCGCCTGGTCAAAAGCCAAAAGCGAGTTTTTGGGCGCTGCCACCGGCGGCGATATGGGCGACCTGTTTGCGCGCGAGGACGAGCGCCGCGACGCACTAGACGCCGAGCGCGATGAAGCCTGGCGCTACAAGTCGTGCGAACGCAAAAACCGTTACGACACGCGCGCCGAGGCAGAGGCCGTTATGGCCGACTGCGAAAACCGCGGACGGCGCGGCCTGTCCTGCTACAAATGCGAATACTGCGGCGGCTGGCACCTGACGTCGCACCCTTGGAAATAGACCCCCGCATCGGCACGGCGCTGGCGAAGCGCCAGCCATCGTGCACAAGCTACGGGCGCGGCGGCACCAAAACATCGTAACGAACGGCCTTGCCCGCAAGCTGATAGCTCGGCTTAACGCCGGCAAGCAGCGGCCCCTTCACCGGTCGCTTGATAACGACCTTGCGCGGGTGCACCGCAAGCGCAGCTTCGACCAGCGCCTCCTCGTCGGCGCACGGCTGCTCCAGATGGTGCAAGAGCTGAAACTTCTTTTTCACCGCCGCGCTCTTGGTGCGCTCGGGAAACATGGGGTCCAGATACACCACGTCGGGAGCCGCGAGCTCGCCTTGCTTGATCAGCTCGGCCGTATGGCGAAGGCCGGCAATGCTGTCCTCGCCCGCATGTAAGCGCATGCGCGCCACGGCAGCCGCAAGCGCCGGATCATCTGCCGCGCGATCCAAAGCATCCTTGAGGAGCGCCGCGATCACGCAATCCTGTTCATACAGATCGACGGTAAAGCCCGCGGCCGCCAGCAGCAGCGAATCCTCGCCAAAACCTGCCGTGGCATCGACTGCCCACGGATGCTCAACGTCTTTCGCGCGCGCGGCCTGCAGACGACCCTGCTTGAGCCGCGGAAGCATGCGGCCAAAATCGGCACGCAGCTCCATCGTGCCGTCGGTGAGCGTGAGGCCCTCGGGCTTCCCGGTCAGCTCAAGCCCCGCGGCCCGAGCAACAGAAAAGGGATCGACGACGCCCATGGACACTCCTTAACAAGCAAAACGAATACGTGAGCGCCGTTTATGCCAGCACCCAACCGTCCGTTATTGTCCCACATGCGACATGGTCCACAGCATCCCAATGCAAAGCACCGCCATCAATCCCGTGCACACGGCAGCGATCACGGAATCGCCCATACGCCTTCCTAACGAACGCGGCTCGCGCACTTGCTTGGCCCCGTACATCATGGCCCCTCCTTCGGTCCAGCTCTTGCCATGGCCCCATCATCGCAGCGCCGCGCATACGCTGCCATCGATTTTGCTTACGCCCAGCTTTCCTTTTTGAAAGGTTGGGCCGCACAGGCAAGAGTCGCTTTCAGGCGCATGCATCGCCGCGTTGAACTACAATGTGCTTCACCATATGTGCAGCACAAAGGGTGCGCCAGGTTGGCGTACTCGTATCGAAAGGACCAGCCATGAGCTTCACTCGCAAGACTCTCAAAATCCTTGCCCTGATTTATTTTGTTCTGGGCATCGCCAGTCTCGTCATTGGAATCGCCGGCATCGCGACCGGCAAGCTCGAGTCCACCTACGGATCGAACGCCATGCTCGCCGCGGCCGTGATTATCGCCAAGGGCCTCATCGATCTCGCCGCAGGCGTTGCGGGCATCAAGGGTGCCAACAAGCCTTCGCAGGTTGACGGCGCGTTTAAGCTCGGTATCGTTGCTGCAGTCGCCACGCTTGCCCAGGCGGTGCTCACGCTTCCCGCGTTTGGCGGCGACGCCATAAACTATGGCGCCTTTGTCATCGTGGTGTACGACCTGTTCTTTGTTCAGCAGGCACACGACGTTAAGGCCGAGAACAAGGATCGTCTGTAGGCACCTGCCCCCACAGCTCCCTGCAGCCAAGCAACTAAAAAGGGCCGATCGCGCATCTCCGCGGTCGGCCCTTTATGTTTGCCCAGATAAAACCTGCCAAAATAAACCTGTCCCTTTTTGGTAGGTTAGTGGCGGTACTCGGCGATGATAAAGTCGATATCGGTCTGAAGGGTATCGAGGTTTGCCAGGCGCTCTTTGTCGGCAGGGCGCGTGCGGTAGTAGTACGGCGTCATCTGGAACACCGCCTCGATGTCGGCCTGCGTCTGGAGCGTAATGTTCGCAGACACCCGTTGCGTTCCCACCAACTCCAGCTCGGTCGTCTTCGGCAGCTTCTCATCGTTGAGATATGGCGTGTCGTAGAGCACCTCCTTGAGCCCAAACAGATGCCGAGCACCCGGCACAACGGTGTAGAGCGAGCCCTCGGGTGCCAGCACGCGGGCAAACTCACGCTCGTTAAAGGGGGCAAAGAGCTCGGTCACCATATCAAAGGCACCATCAGCCACAGGAATATCCTTCATGTTGGCCACGAAGTAGGTCGCATCGCCGCGCTTGGCGGCCAGGCGCACCATCTCTTTGCCCAAGTCGAACCCGTAAGCATCCACGCCCGGCACCGCACCCATGGCGCTCGTGTAGTATCCCTCGCCACAGCAAATATCGAGCAAGGTCATGGGGGTACCGGTAGATGCCGCACACCCAGGCGCCTGCTCGCGCACCAGCTCGACCATCGCATCGCGCAACGGCGCGTAGTAGCCGCGGTTCAAAAAGTCGCGACGACTGCGCGCCTGCGACTTGGGATCGCCCATGGAGTCGCCGCTCTTGGACGAGCGCAGCAGATACAGATAGCCCTCGCGCGCACGGTCAAACCGGTGTCCGCCCGCGCACACAGCACCGCGCTCGTCGTCCACCAACGGCTCATGGCAAACGGGACACAACAACATGGCAACTCCTTAGCGCGAACAACACAACGCCCACCATTGTCGCACGCCTCCCCCGCCTCGTCATTGGGGACGTTCTTGTTCGACTAGTCATTTAAGAACGTCCCCAATGACTAGTCTGAAGGAGTGTCCCCAGCTGCCGGCAGAAAAGGAACGTCCCTAAGTGCCGACTAGTCGATTAGGAGTATCATCGTCTGCGCAAATAAGCGCGAATGAGCATGTTAGAGATTGAGAGCGTATGGCAGACACCGCATCTAAGCACATTGACATGACCACCGGCTCGCTGTGGCGCAATATTCCCCTGTTCGCCTTTCCCGTCGCCGCCACGAGCATCCTTGAGCAGCTGTCGAACCTCATCGCCACGGTCATCATCGGTAACTTCTCGGGCGACCAGGGAACCCTCGCCATGGCGGCGGTCGGCTCCAATGTTCCGCTTACCAGTCTTATGCTCAACCTGTTTATTGGCATGTCGCTTGGCTCCAACGTGGTCATTGCCAACGCTATCGGCCGCAACGATCAGAACATGGTCAAATGCGCCGTCCATACCTCGATTTTAATGGCGCTCGTGGGCTTTGTCGTCATCGCCCTGGGCGAGATCTTTGCCGAGCCCATGCTCGCCGCGCTCAACGTTCCCGCCGAGACCATGCCGCTCGCCTCACTCTACCTACGCGTCTTTTTGCTGAGCATGCCCTCGATTTTGCTTTACAACTTTGAGGCCGCGATCTTCCGCTCCGTCGGCATCACCCGCATGCCGCTGCAGGCGCTTGCCGTGTCCACCGTCCTCAACATATGCCTGGACCTCGTCTTTGTCCCCGTACTCCACTGGGGCGTCGCGGGCGTCGCCATCGCCACCGCCATCGCCTACACCGTCAGCGCCGCGACGCTCTTTGTCCGTCTGCTCAAGACCGATTCCGTCGTCCGCGTTACCCCGCGCGATCTGGCTATCGACCCCGTCGCCCTCAAGCGCATCGTCAAGATCGGCCTGCCCGCCGGTATCCAAAGCGCCGTCTTTGCCGTCGCCAACATCATCATCCAGTCCGCCATCAACAGCTTGGGCACCGAGGTCATGGCAGCATCCAGCGCCGCCATGAGCCTGGAGTACGTGTGCTACAACCTGCTTAACAGCTTTAGCCAGGCTTGTACCACCTTTGTGGGGCAAAACCACGGCGCTCGCCAAATCGACCGCTGCACCAAGACGCTCAAAGTCTGCCTGGTCGAAGGCGGCATCGTTGCACTCACCACGATTATCGTTATCGTCGGTCTGGGGCGCGAGATTCTGGCGCTGTTCAACAGCGATCCCAACATCGTCTCGATCGGCTATATCCGCGTGTGCTCGATCTTCCCGGCATACGCCTTTAGCATGTTCTACGAGAACATGTCCGGCTACCTGCGCGGCTTTGGCATCTCGCTCATGCCCGCCCTCATCACCATGATCTGTGTCTGCGGCATCCGCTTCTATTGGGTATTCTGCGTGTTCCCGCACTTCCGCACCTTTGCGAACATCATGATGGTCTACCCCATCAGTCTGGGCACCACGGCGTTCTTTATGGTCGTAGCGGTATTGCTCTGCCACCCGGCACGCACCTACCGTCTGGCGCAAGCCAAGGCCGGGACGCGCTAGGCACACACAACTAGGTGGCACATCGGCAACTAGCTCACGATATGCGAGCTCATATAGTCGATAAAGCGCCTCGTAGCGATAGGCATGGTATCCCAACTGCGCCAGGCTGCCACGACATCGCGTGAGGGAGCGTGCACGATGGGACGCACACAAATATCGGCCTGCATGCCCTCGACCGTACGACGGTAGAGCATGCTCACGCCCAAGCCCTCCTCCACCATCGCCATAATGGTGTAGTCGTCGGTGACCTCGCTCGTCACATGCGGCGACAGCCCGTGCGCCGCGAACGCATCGAGCACCAGGCTCTGCTCGCCCTCATCCAGCAGCACAAACGGCTCGGACGCCAGGTCGACGAGTGTCACCTTTTCCTTTGCCGTCAGCGGATGCTCGGCCGGCAACAATGCTACCAACTCGTCGTGATAGACCACGCGCTTCTCGAGCCCAGCTGTAAATCCGCGCGCCGTAAAACAAAAATCAACCACGCCATCGTGTACCCATTGAGCGTTGCGCGTGTAATCGCCCTGCTTGAGGGTAAAGCGTACGCCCGGGTGCAGCGCACCAAAGTCGCGGATCACGCGTGGCAACACGGTACGACTCACGTTGGTAAATGTCGCAATGCGAATATCAGTCGAGGAGAGCCCCAGCAGCTCCTGGCGCTTACCCTCGAGCTCGGCCTCAGCGGTCACAATCTGGCGCAGGAACGGCAGATATTGTTTACCGTCGCGCGTAAGCGAAACGCCCTGCTTACCGCGCTCGATAAGCGTGGTACCCAGCTCGCGCTCGAGTGCCTTGACGGCCTGGCTCACCGCACTTTGTGTATAGCCCAGTTCGTCCGCCGCGCCCTTAAGACTGCCGCAATCGACCACCATACAAACAATCTGATACCGCGATGCCATCGTGCCTCCACATCGATGTAGCCGTAAAACGTTTTGCCAGGGCTTTTTCTGCCAACATTAGTATTTCTTAATCATACTGAAGATACATTCGCTTTACTACATCCAAATCTGGGAGCAGAATCCCTTTTACGAAATCGTTCTGTAACAAAAGGAGCCCCATGGATCGCAAAAAAGCAATCGCGCTCTCATTTTCCGTTCCCATCGCATGGGGCTTTTCGTACCCCCTTATG
>CAUCXP010000050.1 GCA_958446785.1 uncultured Collinsella sp.
GTGTGGCAGACAGATAATGCATAACACCCTAGGTGGTTAGCCGAATTCGAGCAAAAGGGAGGATAGGATGGCGATCGGAGCGCGTAAGCAACCGCTGTACGATCAGCTGGTCGATATTCTGACCGAAAAGATTGACCATGAATATCGCGCCGGTGACATGATTCCTTCTGAGCGCGAACTTTCGGAGCGCTATGGTCTCTCGCGCACTACGGTACGCCTGGCTCTGCAGGAACTGGAGCGTTTAGGACTGGTGGTTCGGCAGCACGGTCGCGGTACCTTTGTGACCGACCGTTCGGCAAAGGCAACCAATCTTATGCAGTCCTACAGCTTTACCGAGCAGATGCGCGCGATGGGTCGAGAACCCGAGACCACGATTCTCGAGTTTTGCGAGATGGAGGCCGATAAGAATCTGGCCGAGCATATGGGATTGCGCACCGGTGATCGCATTTTTAAGCTCAAGCGCCTTCGTTCTGCCGACAACATGCCCATGATGGTCGAACGCAGCTATCTACCGGTTCGTCAATTTCTGTCCCTAAAGCGACCGCTGCTGGAGCGTAAGCCGCTTTACGATGTGATTGAGCAGGACTTTCAGCAAAAGATTCGCGTGGCCGAAGAGGAGTTCTATGCGAGCATAGCCCGTCCCACCGATGCCCACCTTTTGGGAATTGTCGAGGGCTCGCCTGTGCTCGACTTGGTCAGGACTACGTATAACGAGTCAAACGAGGTTGTGGAGTACACACTCTCGGTTGCTCGTGCCGATCAGTTTAAATACAAGGTTTACCACCAGCGCAGCAACTAGTGCTCGCATTGTTTCCATATGGTGATTCTTTGCATTTAACTGGTTACTACCAGATAACCAACCGAAGTGTATAATTGCACGTCAGAGGATTACTTCTAGAGAGAGGTATTAAAAATGTTCGAGAAGAGTGTCGAGGAGCTCACCGAGCTCGGCGCCCAGATCACCACGGCCGAGATTGCTCAGCAGCCCGAGCTTTGGCGCGATACGCTCAACATCTATCGCGAGAACAAGGAGGCCATCGAGGCCTTCCTGGCCGAGGCTCGCGCTATGGGCGAGGGTCGTCTGTCCGTTGTCTTCACCGGTGCCGGTACGTCCGACTACGTTGGCGATACCTGCGCCCCGTACCTGCGTCACGCTGGCAACACTGATCTCTACGACTTTAAGCCCATCGCCACGACCGACATCGTGAGCGCCCCGCGCGACTTCCTGCGCGCCGAGGATCCCACGCTCGTGGTTTCCTTTGCCCGCTCTGGCAACAGCCCCGAGAGCCTTGCTGCCGTTGCCGTTGCCAAGGAGCTCGTCCACAACGTCAAGTTCCTCAACATCACCTGCGCTCCCGAGGGCAAGCTCGCCGTCGAGTCTGCCGATGATCCCAATGCGCTGACGCTGCTCATTCCGCGCGCCAACGACAAGGGCTTCGCCATGACCGGTTCTTATTCCTGCATGACCCTGCTCTCCACCCTTATTTTCGACACTGCCTCTGACGAGCAGAAGGCCGAGTGGGTCGAGACCATCGCCAAGATGGGCGAGGAGGTCATCTCCCGTGAGCCCGAGATCGCCGATTACCTGGCTGGCGACTTCAACCGCGTGACCTACTTGGGTTCTGGCTCCTTCGGTGGCCTTGCCCAGGAGAGCCAGCTCAAGATCCTCGAGCTCGCTCACGGTCTGGTCGCTACTTCCTACGACACCTCCATGGGCTATCGTCACGGACCTAAGTCCTTCGTCGACGATAAGACGCTCGTCTTCGTGTTCGTCAACAACGACGCCTACACCCGTCAGTACGACATCGACATCCTCAACGAGATCGGTGGAGACGAGATCGCTCAGCACACCATCGCCGTTCAGCAGGAAGGTGCCACCGTCTATGAGGGCGAGTCCTTCACCTTTAAGGGCTACGAGGCGCTTCCCGAGGGCTACCTTGCTCTGCCGTTCGTGATGTTCGCTCAGGCTATCAGCCTGCTCAACTCCGTGCGCGTGGGCAACACGCCCGATACGCCGAGCCCCACCGGCACGGTCAACCGCGTGGTTAAGGGCGTGACGATTCACCCCTTCACCGCTTAATAGCGTCCCCCTGTAAGGGCGCCCGTCCGCTCATAACGGCGGGCGGGCGCTTTTTGTTTTACGTGAGCTGGGTATAAGCATCACCACCGTCAACTGCTTTAGAAGCAAGGAGTGCATATGAGCACGTACGCAATTAAGGCTGACAAGTTCTTCTTGCCGGCAGGTCCGCAACTGGGCGGCTACCTTATGGTCGAGGATGGCGTCTTTGGCGCCTGGCAGGCCGACGAGCCCTCTTGCGAGATTAAGGACTACACGGGATCGTGGATCGCACCGGGTATGGTCGATACTCACATCCATGGCTTCTACAACCACTCAACTACCGATAACGATCCCGAGGGCATCGATATCAGCTCGACCGAGCTCGCTCGTCGCGGTACCACCAGCTGGCTGCCCACGACGTTCACCGATGGCGTCGAGCAGATCAAGGACGCCTGCGCCGCTATCGCTCAGGCGGACGAGGGCCGCGGCCCCGACTTCTGCGGTGCTCGCATTCAGGGCATCTACCTGGAGGGCCCCTTCTTTACCATGAAGCACGTGGGCGCGCAGAACCCCGCTTATCTTATCGATCCCTCCGAGGAGGTCTTCGATCAGTGGCAGGAGGCTGCGGGTGGTCGCATCGTTAAGAGCGCCATGGCGGCCGAGCGCGACGGTGCCGCTGCTTATGCGGCTGCTCTGAACGCCAAGGGTGTGGTGACCAGCATCGGTCACTCCGACGCAACCTACGATGAGTGCATCGCCGCCATCAACGCTGGTGCCAGCTGCTTTACGCATACCTATAACGGCCAGCGCGGGCTGCATCACCGCGAGCCCGGTGTCGTGGGTGCTGCCATGTCCACGCCCGAGACCTACGCCGAGATCATCTGTGACGGCAAGCACGTAAACCCTGCCGCCATCAAGGCGCTGCTGCAGGCAAAGGGCTGGCAGCATACGGTGCTCATCACCGACTGCCTGGGTTGCGGCGGCATGCCCGAGGGCAGCTACACCAGCGGTGGCATGGATGTCATCATGAAGGACAACCTGTGCTGGCTCGCCGACGGCAAGAGCATTGCCGGCTCGGTGCTCACGCTTGCCCAGGGCGTCAAGAACATCGTCGACTGGGGCATCGCCAGCGCCGATATCGCCATTCGCATGGCAACCGAGGTGCCGGCACGCTCCGCGCACATCGAGGATAAGTGCGGCAGCATCATGCCGGGTCGCGACGCCGACTTTGTCGTGTTCGACCACGAGCTCACCCTCGTCGAGACGTATGTTGGCGGTCAGAGCGTCGGTAACGCCTTTACCGAGTAACGATAGAAAAAGACGGCGGGCCCGAATCTGCTCGGACCCGCCGTATGGGTTAAACGCTCAAAAGCACCTTCACAGTTACAGCTTGTTAGCGATCTTCTTTGCCGTGCGCTTGACGCCGGCCACCAGGCCTCCTGCAGGATGCTCCTTTTCGTATGCTAGGCGCTTCTCGCGCTTGGCATACTCTTCGACAATGATGTCGCCATACTCGTCTTCGATCTTGTCGAAGAAGTCGACGGCGCCCTTAATTTCCTCAGCGGTCGGGTGTCCCTTTTGGACACCGCCGGCGAGCTTGAACGGCCCCCACGTATCAAAGCCGGGGCAGCCGTAGACGCCCATAAAGATGGCCTGCCTCATGCGGCAGATGCCATCGATATCCTTGCCGTACCACTTGTTTTTGCCACCGTAGGTCATAAGGCCAAACACCTTGTCCTGCGGCTGCAGCACGTTGGTGAGCACGCGTGCCATGTCCTTGTCGATCTCGGAGTAATAGATGCCCGTGGCGACACCGATTAGATGATATTCGTGCAGGTCGGGATACTCGTTTTTTCCGAGCGTCTTTACATCGAGGGTATCGATCTCGGGGTGCGCCTCAACGATGGCGTTCACGAGCTTTTTCGTATTGCCGTGGTGACGCGAGGCGTAGAGGATGATGGTTCGCATAAGAAGGCCTTTCAGCTGTAATGACGTCAATGTCTGTATGGTACCCCGTTGCATGGCTGGGATACCGGACGCATCGATGAACGTGCGGGTTTGTCCTTTGGTCAGGGCCGAGACGGGTACTTGCGAGCAAAAAGCAGTTGTTCGAAAGGATGGGCAATGGAATACGCTCTCTCCAACGATTCGATTTCTATTAAGGTGTCCACGGCCGGCGGCTCGTTTACCTCGATTGAGGCCGACGGTCGCGAGTATTTGTGGCAGGGCGATCCAGCCGTGTGGTCCGGCCAGGCGCCGATTTGCTTCCCGATTTGCGGAGGCTTGCGCGACAACAGCGCCATGACGTTTGCCGGGCATCATGTAAAGCTCGCTCGCCACGGGTTTGCGCGCAAGCAGGAGTGGAAGCTGCTGAACCAAGGCGAGAACGAGCTGGCGATGTGCCTGGCTTCGGAGGATAACGCCGCGTTGCTGAGCGATTATCCGTATCCGTTTAAGCTTGTCGCCAGCTATACGCTCGAGGACGCCGCCGTGCGTGTCTCCTATGAGGTGACCAACGAGGGCACCGAGGATATGCCGTTCTTTATCGGTGGACACCCCGGCTTTAGGTGCCCGCTCGACGAGGGCGAGGCCTATACGGACTACGAGTTGCGCTTCGAGAAAGACGAGGCTGCGGAGCTTTGCACCGCTGTACCCTCGACTGGCTTGATTGACGTGGCGAACCGCTCCAAGAGCCCCATGGTGGGAAAGACGCTGCCCCTGTCGCACGAGCTCTTCGATTTTGCGGAGACCATCTTTGACGTGCTCGAGAGCCGTCAGGTCACGCTTTCCAAGAAGGGCGAGGACAAGGGCGTTCGCTTGAGCTTTGAGGGTTTCCCGTATCTCATTGTGTGGAGTAAGCCCGAGGGCGATTTTGTGGCAGTTGAGCCCTGGGGCGGCCTTTCGACCTGCTCCGATGAGGATGACGTGCTTGAGCATAAGCGCGGCTGCCTTGTCGCCAAGCCCAAGGAGACCGTCGTTCGCTCGTTCACGATTGAGATTCTGTAATTCCGTTTTGTCGACTCGTATCGCGAGGCACAAGGAGCCTGCGAGATAAGGAGCTAAAAATGATCCTCACCGTTACGATGAACCCGTCTGTTGATACGCGCTATCAGCTCGATGAGCTCATTATCGACGACGTCAACCGTGTGACGCCCGAAAAGACCGCCGGCGGCAAGGGCCTCAACGTGGCCCGTGTACTGGGTCAGCTGGGCGATGACGTTGTGGCAACCGGTCTGCTCGGTGGTCATATGGGCGCCTATATGGCCGAGCTCATGGATGCCAACGGCATTAAGAATGATTTTGTACCCATCAAGGGCGAGACTCGTATTTGCCTCAACATTCTCCACGCCGGCAACCAGACCGAGCTGCTCGAGAGCGGTCCGACAATTGCCCCCGAGGAGCTCGATGCCTTTACCGCCAAGTTTACCGAGCTTGCGAGCAAGGCCGACGTCGTCACCATCTCGGGTTCGCTGCCCCGCGGTGTCGAGGCAGACTACTATGCCAAGATCACGGGCATTGCCGAGAACGCCGGTGCCAAGGTGTTGCTCGATACCTCGGGTGCTTCGCTCGAGGCCGCCCTTAAGTCCGAAATTAAGCCCGAGCTGGTCAAGCCTAACCTGACCGAGATCAACGGCCTTTTGGGTACGAGCTTTACCACCGACGATGTGGACGAGCTCCGCGCCGCGCTCCCCTCTGATGCCCGCTTCTCCGATATCCCCTGGGTCGTCGTGTCCATGGGCGCTGCCGGCTCCGTTGGCTTCCACAATGGCCGTGCGTTCCGCGCAAAGACGCCCGATATCCCTGCCGTTAACGCTACGGGCTCTGGTGACTCCACTATCGCTGGCTTCGCGCATGCCATTGCTGCTGGCGCGGACGATGAGACGGTGCTGCGTACCGCCAACACCTGCGGCAAGCTCAATGCCATGGATCCCATGACCGGCCATCTGGTCATGGACCGTTGGGACGAGGTCTACAACGGCGTTGTCGTGACCGAGCTGTAAAAGCCTGGGCGTCGGCCCCGGCATTGCTTGCTAGCTCATGTCGACGACAAGTGCGGTAGCATTATGCTGGGGCGCGACGCTGAGTTTGTCGTGTTCAATCCCGACCTTACCCTGGTCGAGGCGTATGTGGGTGGCAACAGCGTCGGTAACGCGTTTGCCGAGTAGCCGCCAAAGAAGCGATCCGAGAGGGGATTTAGATGATTTACGGTGCATTGGGCGATATCGAGGAGTACCGCGGAATGCTCAAGGGCCTCGACGTGCTGATCGACTGGCTCGAGGAGAACGACCCGGCAGAGCTCGAGGTCGGCAGCCATCCGATTCTGGGCGACAAGGTCTATGCGAACGTCATGGCTCCCACGACGCGTCCCGAGGCCGAGGCTCACTATGAGACGCATCAGCGCTATCACGACCTGCAGATCGACGTCGAGGGTCGCGAGGCCTTTAAGGTTGCCACGGGCAGCCTGACGCTGGTCCAGGAGTTTGACGAGAAGGACGACTACGATCTGGTCGATTCCGACGCCTCGATCGCCGGCGATCTTGCTGACGATAAGTTTGCGCTGTTCGTTGCCGGCGAGCCTCACATGCCCACGCTCGAGTTCCCGGGCGATGGCGCGCAGCCGGTCAAGAAGATCTGCTTTAAGCTGCTTGCAGATGCTTACTGGGAGGAGTAGCACGCTGCTCGGCTGAGCTGTTCGTCTGATGGCGTGATTCCCCTAGGGATATCACGCTAGGACCCCGCCAAACGTGTTTCCCTAGGGGAATCACGTTTGGCGGGGTTTTCTGTTTTTGAATAGGGAAGCTGTTTATTTGCGAAGAACATCGGCTAGCCGCAGGATTGAAATCATCGACCGATAAGTGAGTTCCACCTTTTCGCCCGCAAGCAGTCGTTTCGATTGAATCTCATCCAGCCCCACAAGCCGAGAGAACAACGAACTGCTCATCGTGCCCTCGTCAATTGATTCCCTTATGGTCTTCAAAACGTCCGTATCATGAAGCGATGCCGAGCTGTAGGGGGCAACACGAGCGGAACTCTCAATTAACGACGAGACAAAAGGATGGAGATGCTTTGGACATAGTCCATCAAACACCACATCCCCATTGTCGTTCGAGCCGACCAGGCGCCAAGTATAATGATCGACCCAGTCATCTCCGTCATATATGGCGTCCATGAGCAACTTCCCGTCTAGAGAGAGAAATCTATCTGGACATCGGGGCGCAAGACCGCAATCCATATCGGGCCTGCAGCAGCTCCAACCCAACGCACCACATAGGTTCCCTTTCGTACATGTGTATCAATCTGCCCCGAAATGCCGGTGAATGCAATTCCAGACCCGTTTGTCGGATAGCAATCGACGTATTTTTGTTTTCCGCTCACAACCTTGTATAGATATATCGTTCCAGCAAAAGAGAAGGTATCGTGGCTATTTTAAATCTATATGGCCAATTCGAGCCCTCACCATGGCAATTGTTGCAGCTGGGTTTCTTTTCATTAAAATTTCACTTTGGTAAATCCCCGCCCCCTAAGCATTAAATCCGAAGTCCACCGAGTGGGCGAATCGGCAACAAAAAAGCCGCCCGAAGGCGGCTATCTTGTGCAATGGAGCCAGCGACCGGGCTCGAACCGGTGACCCCCGCTTTACGAGAGCGGTGCTCTACCAACTGAGCTACGCTGGCGGCCATGTGGTGACGCAACTGAGGCGTCAACGGCTGTCTATGATACGGGACATCGCACATCCGTGCAAGTGTTCTGACGGCTTTTCTCACTTTAAATGCACTAATATTGGAGACGTGATGTCTCGCTCTTACGAGTCTCAAACAGAATGGGACTGCCATGGCTCAACCCAAGATCCTTCTCACGCGTATCGATGACCGGTTTATTTACGGGCAAGACGTTGAGCTGTGGAACGAGGCTATGGGTTCCAACCTCGTCCTAATCGTCAACGACGAGATTGCGGCGGATTCGCGCAAGTGGGCGCCCATGAGGGTCGCGGCGCCCGAGGGCGTGTGGATGCGGTTTTTCTCGGTGCAAAGGACCATCGACATCATTCATACCGCAACGCCGCGCCAATGGATTCTCATCATGGTGGCGTCGCCCGCGGATGCGCTCGCGCTGGTCAAGGGCGGTGTGCCCATTACCAAGATCAGTATCGGTCACATGCAAGCAGGGGAGGGCAAGCGTCCCGCGACGCCCACAGTTGCCGTAGACGACACAGACGTCGCCGCCTTCAAAGAGCTGCAAGAACTCGGCATAGAGCTAGAAATCCGCTACCTCCCCAGCTCCAATCCCGACCCCATTCAACTAGTCGTTGGGGACACCCTTGGCACTTGGGGACTGGCCTTTTAATATGAGCAGGACATTGTCAAGAGGCAAAATCGGGCCTGGCCCCAACGATGTGGGGTCAGGCTCCCTCCCTATATCAACCCGTCCGCGGCGACCTCGGCGAGTCTTACCGACGCTCGTCTTTGCAGTTTAATATCCGCCCGCGGCGATCTCTCGCCGGGCAATCCGTTGCT
>CAUCXP010000051.1 GCA_958446785.1 uncultured Collinsella sp.
ATCTCGGTAATACATTTGATGCAATTACAAATGCGCAGAATAACGTTCTTCGATGGCGGCGGCGTAGGCATCCATGATCTGGTCGCGGGTGGCCAGCGCGCTCACGAGCATCATGAGCGTAGAGCGCGGCACGTGGAAGTTCGTGATCAGCGCGTCGACCACGTGATAGGTCGAGCCAGGCATGAGGTAGAGCTGCGTCGTCGCGTTCTCGCGCACCACGATGTCGCCGCGGCCGAGCGTGTCGGCGCCGTCCTCGCGGCCTTCAAAATAGCGCGCTGTCACGGCCGGGTCGGACACCGGCGCCTCAGCGTCAAACGCGCTCTCGAGCGAGCGTACTGCGGTGGTACCAACGGCGATCACGCGGTGCCCCTCGGCCTTAGCCTTATGCACGGCGTCGACCACCTCCTGCGACACGTGGTAGCGCTCGGTGTGCATGACGTGCTGCGTGGGGTCGTCCTCCTCCACCAGACGGAAGGTATCGATACCGACCTCGAGCTCGACGGCGGCAAACTTCGCACCCTTGATCTCGATAGCCGCCATGAGCTCGGGCGTAAAGTGCAGACCCGCCGTGGGAGCGGCAGCCGAGTGCTCCTCCTTCATGGCATAGACGGTCTGGTACTTCTCGGGATCGCCTTCGTAATCGGTAATGTAGGGCGGCAGCGGCACGTGACCGGCGGCGTGAATGGCCTCGTCGAGCGTGCGCGGCTCGCCGGCGGCATTGCAACCGGCCGGCTCAAAGCGCACCAGACGGCCGCCGCGGCTATCGGTGACAAAGTCGACGACCTCGGCCGTCAGCACCACGGGCGCGCCCTCGGGCGCATGGGCGCCACCGGCGCGATACTCAATCTGAGCACCGGGCTTCAGGCGCTTACCCGGCTTGACCAGGCACTCCCAAACGTGGCCCAGCGGGTCAACGTCCTCGCGGCGCTTGAGTAGCAGCGTCTCGACCACGCCGCCCGAGCCTGCCTTGCGACCGATCAGGCGGGCCGGCATCACGCGCGTCTTGTTGATGACGAGCACATCGCCCGGCTCGATATAGTCGATGATGTCGCGGAAGATGCGGTGCTCGACGGTGCCGCCATGCTCCAGCGGCGTTCCTGCCTGGGAGCCTTTGCGATCCACCACCAGCAGGCGGCAGGAGTCACGCGGCTCGGCAGGCGCCTGGGCGATGAGCTCTTCGGGCAGGTTATAGTCAAAATCATCGGTACGCATCTTTGCCTCTTTCACAAAGCGCGTCAGTCGAAAAAATCGACTGACGCGCGCATCATTCTCCCCTGTATCCTATCAGCTTGTTGAGAGAAATATAGTATGGCAAACAGATTTGCGACTGATTTCTCAACGCCCCGCTACTTAAGCGTTGCGTACATCACCGCCTTAATCGTATGCATGCGATTCTCCGCTTCTTGGAAAACACGAGACTTATCGGACTCAAAAACCTCGTCCGTGACTTCCATTTCGGCAACTCCAAACTTCTCAGCAATTTCGGCACCAACAGTAGTATTAGTATCGTGGAAGCTCGGAAGGCAGTGGAGGAAAATCGCCTCGGGCTTTGCCATAGACATCACCTCAGCGGTCACACGATACGGCGACATGAGCTTAATGCGGCTTTCCCACAGCTCTGCGGGCTGACCCATGCCAACCCAAACATCCGTGTAAATTACATCGGCATCACGAGCGCCTTCCTCAATATCTTCTGTAATGGTAATCGTCGATCCATGCTCGGCCGCAATACGACTACATTCTGCAAGGAGTTCAGGATCATAGGATGTAGCCCCCTCCGAATTTCCCCCGATTGGGCCGCAAGAACAGTAGTTAATGCCGAGCTTAGCGCAAATGACCATGAGCGAATCGGCGACGTTTCCGGCCGCCTTACCAAAAAATGTAAGTTTCCTGCCCTTAATCTCTCCAAACTCTTCACGCATGGTCAGAATATCGGCAAGCACTTGAGTCGGGTGAAATTCAGTAGTCAGCCCATTCCAAACGGGAACCCCAGCTTTTGCAGCAAGCTCCTCAACCTTCGCCTGTTCAAAGCCGCGGTATTCAATTCCGTCATACATGCGGCCAAGGACGCGAGCCGTGTCCTCAATCGACTCCTTTTTGCCCATCTGGGACGAGCCCGGATCCAAATAAGTTACGCCCATACCAAGGTCAAGTGCACCAACTTCGAAGGCGCAGCGAGTACGCGTGGAAGTCTTCTCAAATAGCAAAACAATATTCTTGCCTTCAAGGTATTTATGCGGAACACCGGCACGCTTCATGCTTTTGAAGTTAGCAGAAAGCTCAAGCAGATACTCAATCTCTTCCGTCGTGTAATCAAGCAGCTTCAGAAAACTGCGCCCAGCGATATTAACACCCATATTCGCCATCTCCTATCACAGTGGATTTGCAACTAAATATCTTCGCGCCAGAAGGGCATGCTCATGCAGCGCGGGCCGCCACGACCGCGGGACAGTTCCTCGGAGGGAACGACCAAAAGTTCCAAACCGTTCTTGTAGAGCTCATCATTTGTGACAACATTGCGCTCGTAAACACAGACTTTACCAGGAGCAACGGCAAGAGTGTTCGACCCGTCGTTCCACTGCTCGCGAGATGCCTCAACCATATCGCCGGCACCGCACTCAATAAGCTGCACCTTCTCCACGCCAGTAGCCATTTCAAGAATATGTTCAAGCGTGTCATCAATCTCTTGAACAGCGACCATTCCCTCAGAGTCACCACGAGTCAGACGATAAACACGAAGGGTCTCAAAAATACCGGGATAAACTGTGAACTTATCGAAATCCACCATGGTGCAAACGGTGTCAAGATGCATGTAAGCATAGCCGTTGGGGATTTTAATAGCGTAAACGGTATCGATCTCAGAACTCCCAGATCCCCAGAACAAATTCTTTGCAAGCTCCTCAATCGCAGCCGCCTCAGTTCGCTGGCTAATTCCAATAGCCAAGGTATGAGCGTTAATGTTAAGCACATCACCGCCCTCGATATGCCAGGGATTCTTATGGTCGTACCAAATCGGAGTCCCTGCATAATCGGGATGGTATTTGAAAATCGCTTCATAGAAGGGCACTTCACGATCTCGCTGTTTCCAATACATATGGTGAAGCAGAACGCCTTTGCCCACGGAAGCAAGAGGATCGCGAGAGAAATATGAACTCGGAAGAGGCTTCAACACCAAATCATCGGGCTTCGCATCCTCATTATCCATCATACTAAGCGTAGTCGAAACGCGAGGCAGCTCAAGGTCACGATAACGATACCCCCCCATAGCCTCAAGTACAAACTGATACGAATCTGAAATAGCGTCGAGCTTTTCACGAACAGCCTGCTCAAGCATAGGATTGACAATCCCGCTCTCAGCCATAAATGTATCGGTAAACTCAGCGCGAGCCGAGGGGCATGCATCCAGCGCTTCAGCAACGAGTTTCTCCATATAGAGAACCTCAACACCTTCGCTCCTCAGCAGATCCGCAAAGGCATCATGCTCCTTTTGAGCCACATCAAGATAGAAACAGTCGTGAATCCAGACATCCTCGAACTCTTCTGCCTTTACGTTCACAAGGTCACGACCGGGGCGGTGAAGCACAACTTTCTTGAGCTTACCAATCTCGCTGTGTACATTCAGTCCTTTAGACATTCCTGTTACTCCATTTCAGCTATGAAACCTACAGGGCAATAAGTCCCGAGATTGCTACGAATACGATATTGATGAGCGACACGACCAAGAAGAATTTCCAAACGGTCTTCCACCACTGGCCAAGCTTGATCTTGCACACGCCCAAACCCGCTACAAGAATGGCGCTAGTAGGACAGATCAAAGACATCGTCGCGCTACCCATGGAGAGAGCCCACACGGCAGCCTCGGGATTAAGGCCCATGAGTTCGGTCAAAGGTCCAAAAATGGGAGCGGTCAGTGCTGCAAGGCCAGATGAGCTGGGAACCAGAATCGCCAGGAGGTTCTCAACCGCATAAAGAAGCGTAGTAAAGAGAACCGCCGGGATGCCGCCCAGACCAGTGGCGAGCGCATTGAGGATGGTATCGATGATCATGCCGTCAGAGGCAATGACAAGGATGCCACGCGCAAGTCCAACGACAATTGCCGAGAAAGCAAAGTCAGCGATACCCGCAACAAATTCCTGAGCGATGACGTCCTGACTAAAGCCCGCAATAACACCAGCCAACAGGCCCATGGCCAAAAAGACCGCAGAAATCTCGTTCATATACCAGCCCTGGGTCACAAGTCCCCAGATGATAAGGCACATTCCAGCGATAAATACCGCAAGCACGCCTTTTTGACGACCCGTAAATTCCGCATCAAGGGCAGATTCATCGGCAGCGAACTCGACTTTCTTGGCGATATCATCCTCAAATGTGATCGATGACTCAGGGTTCTTCTTTACCCTTCGTGCATAGAGGACAACCCAAGTAATTGCAACGGCGGTCAAAACAACCCAGGCAATCATACGCAGCCACAGCTGGGGGTTGCCCTGAATACCAAGAATACCTTGCGCAATGAGAACATTAAACGGATTAATCGTTGAGGCGATGTAACCCGTGCGCGCTCCAACGAACACGACCATGAACGCCGTCATCGAGTCGAAGCCCATAGCCATCATAATTGGCATGAAGATCGCAAAGAACGGGAGAGTTTCTTCCGCCATGCCAAAGCTCGTTCCGCCCAATGCAAAGAGAACCATCGCAATAGGAATAATTAGAATGTCTTTGTTCTTAAAGCGGCGAACGACACGACCCATTCCGCTCGTGATAGCGCCCGTTTTAGTAATAACCTGAAACGAACCGCCCACAATCAAGATGAATGCAACGACCTCAATTGCCTCTTGTATACCGCGCGTTGGAGCCTGAAGAACATCGAAGACGCCTTGTCTGAGATCTACTTCATCCCCGGTTTCCTCGTCAATATATGTCTTTTCACTCTGCTCATACGTACCTGCGACAGTGACTTCACGACCGTTCACCTCCTGACGCTGATAGGACCCAGAGGGAACAATCCACGTGAGAACAGCGAAGATGACCATAAGTGCAAAGATGATCGCATATACGTGCGGGACCTTGAACTGCTTGATGCCTTTCGAACTTTCCGCTGCCATATCTCCTCCTTCATTCCTTTTCCCATCTATCCAGCTGGCACCATAAATGTATGAGGTTGCTCAGCGGTGGTCGGCCAACCATCGCCATCGTGTCGCTTTTCACCTATGAACGGCAGCTAAAGTGACGTTATTAATCAATCTGATTATTAAAATTGATGTTATTTGTCAATTACATACGTCTTTTAACTTTTCCGCAACACAACAAGGAACCTGCCTTAGCCTTATATAAAAACCAGCAGGACAGGAGACAGACATGCAAGGCATACACGTAACAAATGAAATCGGTCATTTAAAAGCTGTACTTGTCCATCGACCAGGAGCTGAAACACAAAACTACCCTGATGCCGACTTCAGCCAAGTTTTCTCCCTGCGAAAATGGAGCGGTCGTTTTGACCTCGACAAAGCAATGTATGAGCACGATTCCATGGTTCAATTGCTTGAGAAGCATGGCGTAGAAACCATTGAAATTAGGGACCTTCTCGAAGACTCACTTGAAACTGAGCCCCAATCACTTAAATATTTTATTGATGACTACCTCCGTTGCAGCGGGGCAACAGGTAGAGAGTTCCTCGAGACAATAACCCAGTTGTTTGAGAACGCTAATAACACCCAGGAATTGGTGAATATAGTACTTAACGGCATTCGCTTTGGAGACACTGAGCTATGTTCAAACCAGTCGGAAACACTACGGGCGCTCGTGCACGAGCAATTTGATCCCGCCTCGCTCTTGGTCAATCCCCTCAACACGCTTTTTTTCACTCGTGATCCTGCTGTGGTAGTCGGAGACGGCATCATCCTAAATCATATGTATTGGCCTGAGCGTGATCGTGAGGTCGCCTTATACCGGCAGATATTCACCCACCACAAGATCATGGGAGAAACTCCAGTATGTGATTTGAACAGGAGTAGTTACCATATCGAAGGCGGAGACATTATTGTTATCAGTGCTAAGACAATATTAGTTGGAATCTCTGACCGAACTGAACCCGCCGCCGTCGAGTCACTTGCCAAAGAGCTCCTGACCTCAAATAAATTCCAGACCACCGAGCTAATTGCGATTCGAGTCCCCTCTGACGGGCTGCGTATCCACCTCGATACGTTCATAAGTAGAATTGATCACGACGCGTTCCTCATCGATCGTGAGATATGCAATGCCGTTGATGCATACAGCATTCAACTAAAACGATCCGGAAGGGGCCTTACGATCACTCCTATCGATCGCACGATTCCGGAAATACTCTCTGCAGCCTGTTGCGAACCAATAAAAGTAATTGACTGCGGAGGCGGGAATCAAACCGCCTACGAAAGAGAACGCCGGAACAACGCAACGTCTATCCTTGCGCTCTCGCCAGGAAAACTATGCGTATATGAAGAAAACGTTTGGACCAACGAAGCGCTTGAGAAAGCAGGAATGGAATTATTCCCGCTATCCATTGACGAGCTCACCAAAGGCTATGGTGGCACAAACTGTCTATGCCTCCCTCTGTGGCGAGAGGATCTATAGCCATGGGCTTCGGGGCAAATATTCGTAAACTCCGCACCATGGAGCATCTTGGTCAGGCGCAACTTGCAGAGATGTTGGGGGTATCTAAAGAGACCGTTTGTCGTTGGGAAAAAAGTCGGTATGCCCCCCGTGAGCGCTATATTGAAAAGTTACAAGCGCTCTTCGGTTGCACCCGCGATGAACTTGTTGGCGAGGAAAACGGTTTGGCCGTAAAGCTCGCAAATAAAAGAATCGTCACCGACGAAGACCCTGCTATCCACGAAATGGAGGGCGCATTTCCCGTCATCGATATCGAATCGCAAAAGCGCCGCATCACGCACGGCCAACAAAATGCTTGCGCGCCTGTAGACGTAGCCAAACGTCACCCACATAGCGTTTTCGTTAAAATCAAAGGCGACGAAATGTCCCGCATTTACCCTCCCGGCAGCTTACTACTTGTCGATACCACCGCAAAGCCCTGGAACGGCTGTGCTGTATTGGCGCTCGCAGACGGTAAAACACCGGTAATTAGGCGATTTGCAGAAGGAAACGACATGATTGTGCTGTCGTCCCATTCATATGCAACAGCAAGTCCGGATCTGATGTTTAACAAACGGAGGATTAGAATCATAGGAGTCGTCGTTTGGTATCAAGCGAGCCACGATCACACGCTTAATTAAATCGACTTTCCCAAAATCGACCGTACCGCGCAGACAGCTCAAAGTCCCAGCCTAAAAGAACTACTTTTTGGCGGCTTTACGCTCATCGCGGATGCGGGCGCGGTCCATGGCCGCCTCGACGGCCGAAAAACGGCAGCCGCAATAATTCTGCCGATACATGCCCAGCTCGCGCGAACGACGCGTGGCCTCGGGGTAATACGGGCGAAAATCGCGAATGACCGGGGTAAGCCCATGTGCCGCTGCCAGCGCTCAAGCACGTCATTACAGGTATCGAACAGCTGATACGGCGAGACGGCGAGCGTCGTACCCACAAACTCAAACCCGTGCTCCTGGGCCACGCGGCACGCCTCGGCCAGACGCAGGGCATAGCACGCGCGACAGCGACGGGACCGATCGGCACCCAGCGGGGCCACGCCGGCCTCCCAGCGCTCGCGATCCTCGCTTGCCTCAATGAGCTCGATGCCGCCGTCGGCACACCACCGGCGCAGCTCGTCCAGGCGGCGCTGCCATTCATCGCGCGGCTGAATATTGGGGTTGGTCCAGCAAATCGTGGGCTCAAACCCCTCCTCGCGCAGCAGGCGGACCGGCTCAAGCGAGCACGGCGCACAGCACGCATGCAGCAGCAGCGGCTTCATGGACATCTCCTCTCCCAGAAAAATCATCCCAAAAAGACTACCTTGCGAAAAAGCGAACGCCAAAGGACGTGTCCTCGCAGGCGACAATGCGGCGGTCGCGCAAAATGGTCCGCACGTAATGCCAGTCGCCCACACAGCCCGACAAATGCAAGCCGGCCGCCAGATAGCACAGCAGCGGATAGCCCGAAAACGCAAACCCCAGGGCAAGCGTTGTCGTCACAACAACCGTCGGCGCCAGACAAACCGCCATGTACCGCCGGCGCGAATACACAACGCCCTCGGCGCAGGCATAGATCATCGCCGTCTCGCGATTCGCCCCAAAGGTCACCTGCGTGCCCGCAGGCGCCAGCAGCTTAAAAAACACACCGTGAACCAGCTCGTGCACGGCAAATGACGCCGCCGAAACCGCGGCCAAGCCGACTATCCAGCCCACGACAGCCATCCAGCTGCCCGCTTCAGCCGCATCCAAGTCCGCAGGCCCGCCCAGCAGCATAAACACCGGCACCAGGCACACGGCAAATACGCCAAGCACGGCCATCCCCCACACGAAGCAGGCGTGCAGAAAATCCTCGTCCTCAAAC
>CAUCXP010000052.1 GCA_958446785.1 uncultured Collinsella sp.
CAATGGCCGCATCGCACACGAGCGTGATAATCGTGAGCTGCCAGTTGAGGATGATGAGCATGGCCGTGGTGCCCACAACCTGAATGGCGGCCTGAATCACGTTGGCAAAGCTGTTGTTGAGCGCCTCGGAGACGGTGTCGACGTCGTTGGTGAAAAAGCTCATGATGTCGCCCGAGCGTGTGCCGTCAAAATAGCTGAGCGGCAGCGTCTGGATGTGCGCGAACAGGTCGCGGCGAATATCGGACACCACGCGTTGGGCCGCGCGCACCATGATTTGTGAGTAGCCCAGGGCCGAGAGCACGCCCGCGGCGTAGATGATCGCCGTCAGGATGACCTGCTTGGCAAGCAGTTCCTCCCCGCCCGTGGCCAAACCGTTAACGATGGGGCGCACCATGTAGGTGCCGGCGAGGCTCGCGATGGCGGCGACGGAGGCGAGCACGCCCACCGCGAGCAACGAGAACTTGGCATGCCCCATGTAGGAGAGCAGGCGGAGCACAGTGCGCTTGAGGTCGGCCGGGCGTGCTTGGGCTGCGGTCTTAGGCATGGCGCTCACCCCCTTCCAAGGTCGATCCGCTGGGGACGGAGGAAAACGGATCATTCGCGCAGCCATCGTCACTGCCTCCGGCGGCGTCCGCGTTCCCCGCAAACTCCATCTGCGAGGCGTAAATCTCCTGGTAGATGTTGTCGCCCGCCAGCAGTTCCTCGTGCGTACCCACGCCGTGGACACGACCGTCGTCCAACACCACAATGCGATCGGCATCCATGACGCTCGCGATGCGCTGGGCGATGATGAGCACGGTCGTATCGGGAATCCGAGCGATGTGCTCGCGAATCTTAGCGTCGGTCGCCATATCGACCGCGCTGGTGGAGTCATCAAAAATGAGCACGCGCGGATGCTTGAGCAGCGTGCGCGCGATGCACAGGCGTTGCTTCTGGCCACCCGAAACGCCGGCGCCGCCTTGGCCCAACTCGCCGTCCAGCCCGCCGATGCGATCAAGGAACTCGTCCACGCACGCCGCGCGGCAAGCCGCGAGGAGCTCATCGTCCGACGCCTGCGGATTGCCCCACTGCAGGTTCTCACGCACGGTGCCCGTGAACAGCACATTCTTTTGCAGCACAATGCCCACGGCGTCGCGTAGGGTCGCGAGGTCGTAGTCGCGCACGTCGTGTCCGCCCACAAGCACGGCGCCCTCGGTGGCGTCGTACAGGCGCGCAATCAGCTGCACAAGCGAGCTCTTGCCCGAGCCCGTGCCGCCGAGGATGCCCACCGTCGAGCCGCTCTCGATGCGAAGGTCAATATGCTCGAGCACATCCTCGGCTGCGTCCGCGCGGTATTTAAAGGAAACGTCGCGAAACTCGATACTGCCGTCCGCTGGCGCCGCAGTCGCGAGGTCTCCCGCAGGGTTGGCGATAAAGGGCTCCTCATCGAGCACCTCTGCGATACGGCCCACACTCGTGAGAGCGCGCGTGAGCAGCAAAAACACGTTGGAAATCATCATGAGCGAGTTCATGATCAACAGCACATAACTCATAAAGCCCGTGAGCGAGCCCACGCCCAAGCGACCTCCGATGATCATGCGGCCGCCAATCCACAGAATCGAGAGTGCAGCCACGTACATCGAGAGTTGGAACACCGGCAGGTTGAGCACAGCGGTGCCGAAGGTCTTGGTCGCCGTGCCGGCGAGCTCGGTATTGACGGTGTCGAACTTGTCGCACTCGTGCTCGGCGCGCACGTAAGCCTTCACGGCGCGCACGGCGGTAAGGTCCTCTTGCACCACGCCGTTAAGGTGGTCCATCGAGGTCTGGAGTTGGCGGTAGAGCGGGCTCACGCGCACGGTAATGATACCGAGCACGATGGCGAGCATCGGCAGAATGACGGCAAAGACCGCCGCGAGCTCGCGCGAGAGCGCAAAAGCGTAGACGAGGCCCATGACCAGATTTACCGGCCCGCGCACCATGGGGCGGAAGCCGTTACCTACGGCGTTTTGAATCACGGTGATGTCGGTGGTCATGCGAGTGACAAGCGAGCTGGCGTCGTAGTTGTCCAGATTGCCAAAAGCGAGCGTCTGGATCTTGCGATACTCGGCCTCGCGCAGGTTAGCGCCCAGCCCCGAGGCGACGCGAGCAGACGTGCGTGCATAGCCCAAGCCAAGTACCAGCGAACATGCGGCGCATACCAGCATATACGCGCCCTGCAACAGCATGTAGTTGATGTCGCCCGCGGGCACGCCCACGTCGATGATATTTGCCATGATGACCGGGATAAACAGCTCGAGCGCCGTCTCGGCCGTCACAAAGAACACGCCGAGAATGGCATCGCGGCGGTATGCCCCCAGATAGGAAAACAGAATCTTGAGATTGCGCACGCAGGTTCATCCCCCATCAAACGTTGTTCGCAAACCCACGTATTATGGCGCGCCGTGCGGCGGTGTCAAGTGTTCCGAAATCGATTTCTGCAAGGCTAGTGCAGGCGCCATGCTCACATGGCGCACGTCCGTATTCAATTAGAAATAAACGTGAGCGTGACTTTTTCACCCCACTGCCGACACAAACCTTGACTCTACAATCGTTGTATGGTTTTCACTACACTGGTAGCAAAACAAACCCAGCCAGAAAGCCCCGCCCATGGAACACGACCTTACACGCGGCAATGTCCTCAAGACCATCGCGGTCTTTGCCCTGCCTTATATGCTCTCCTACTTTTTGCAGATGCTCTACGGCATGGCCGACCTGTACATGATGGGGCAGTTTAGCGGCGCTGCCGGCATCACCGCTGTGGGCAACGGCGCGCAGACACTCTATATCATTACCGTGACGCTCGTGGGTCTGGCCATGGGAACGACGGTCATCGTCGGCCACGCCGTGGGCTCGCGCCGCTTCGATCGCGCCGAGACCGCCATCGGCAACACCATCACGCTGTTTATGGGTGTCTCGGTGGTGCTGGCCGCTGCCTTGCTCGCACTGTGCCCGCAGATCGTGGCGCTCATTGGCACGCCGGCCGAAGCGGTCGAAGGCACCGCCGCCTACCTGCGCATTTGCTTTATCGGCATTCCCTTTATCGCCGCGTACAACATCCTCTCGGCCATCTTTCGCGGCCTAGGCGATTCGCGCTCGCCCATGTACGTGATTGGCGTGGCATGCATCATCAACATCGCGCTCGACTTTCTGTTTATCGGCCACATGGGGCTCGGCCCCGTAGGCGCGGCACTCGGCACAGTCATCGCGCAGACGGCGAGCGTGGCTCTCGCGCTCGTGTGGCTCAAGAGCCGCCGTACGCACATTCACCTCAAGCGCAGCGACCTACGCCCCCAGCCCGAGCGGCTCGGCAGCATCCTTAAGATCGGCGTGCCCGTAGCCGTGCAGGACGGCTGCATCCAGGTGGCGTTTATGTTCATCACCGTCATCGCCAACCACCGCGGCCTGGTCGACGCCGCCGCCGTGGGCTTGGTCGAGAAGATGATCAGCTTTTTATTCATTGTCCCGAGCTCCATGGGCGCCACCGTCAGCGCACTCACGGCGCAAAACGCCGGTGCGGGTAAGGGCGACCGCGCACGTCAGGTGCTCAAAGACGCCATGACCATCTCGGTAGTGTACGGCTGCCTGATCACGGTGCTGATGTGGCTGGTGGCGCCGGCGTTTATCGGCTTTTTTGCCAAGGACGCTGCAGTAGTCGCCGCCGGCACCGGCTATATGCGCAGCTACATTTTCGACGCGATTTTTGCCGGCATCCACATTTGCTTTAGCGGCTTTTTCGCTGCATACGGCAAGAGCTACATCGGCTTTGCGCACAACGTGCTGGCGGTGGCGCTCATTCGCGTGCCGGGCGCGTGGCTGCTGTCGAACGCCTATTCCGATACGTTGTTTCCCATGGGCATCGCTTCGCCGTGCGGATCGATTTTGTCGGCAGTCATCTGTGTTGTCGCGTTTACCGTGCTCAACCGGCGCGGGGCTTTTGACAAACTGGTGGCGTAGCGGGGCAACGCGAAATCGCCCTTATCGACGACATCATCAGCGATGATCCGGCAACCTACGTGACGCAGATCACCGTGCCCGTTGCCCCGTCAAAATAAGAACCGCCCGGAAGGCATCGTGCTTCCGGGCGGTTCTTCAATTTGGCTATCGATGCCTTACGCCTGGGGCACCTGACCAGTAGCCAAGATCTGCTCGAGTGCGTCCTCATCCAGTACGGGTACACCCAGCTGCTCGGCCTTGGTGAGCTTGGAGCCCGCTTTGGGGCCGGCGACCAGATAGCTCGTCTTCTTTGAAACACTGCCCGAGACCTTGGCGCCGAGCACCTTGAGCGCCGCGCCCGCCTCGTCGCGTGTGCGGTTGACGAGCGTGCCCGTGAGCACAAAGGTCAGACCCGCGAGCGGTTGAGCGTCGGCGAGCTCGCCGGCCACGCCTGCATCGGCCGCGGCTTGCGCGTGTGCGGCGCCCAAGTCAACCTCGAGCGACAGGCCCGCCTGGCGTAGGCGCTCCAGCACGGCAAGGTTCTCGGGCACAGCCAGGAACTGCTTGACGCTCGCCGCAATCTTGGGGCCGATGCCCTCGCACTCGGCGATATCCTCTTCGCTCGCCAAGATGAGCTTGTCGATCGACAGGAATCGCTCGGCGATGACCTCGCCCACGCTCTTGCCCACGTGGCGGATGCCCAGGGCAAACAGCACGCGACCGAGCGGCTGGCTCTTGGACTTGTTAAGCTCGGCGATGATTTTCTCGGCCGTCTTGAGGCCCACCGGGATGGGGTCGCCCTTCTTGACGCCCTTTTTGCTGTTGGAGCTGGCATAGGTGCGGCCCGTGTCCAGGCCGGCGATGTCATCGACCGTGAGCTGGTAGAAGTCTGCGACATCGTGGATCAGGCCGGCGGCGATCATCTTGTCGACGATCTCATCGCCCAGGCCATCGACGTCCATACAGCCGCGGCTCACCCAGTGGAGCAGGCGCTCCTTGAGCTGCGCGGGGCAGTCGATGGACACGCAGCGGTAGGCCACCTCGCCGTCCTCGTGGACCACGGGGCTACCGCACACGGGACAGGCCTCGGGCATGCGCCAGTCGACCGAATCGGCCGGGCGCTTGTCGAGCACGGGACCCACAACCTCGGGGATCACGTCGCCCGCCTTGTGCACGATGATGGTGTCGCCCTCGCGCACGTTTTTGCGGCGGATCTCGTCGATGTTGTGCAGCGTGGCGCGCGCGATGGTGGAGCCGGCAACTGTGACCGGATCGAACTCGGCGACCGGCGTGAGCACGCCGGTGCGACCCACCTGGATGCGAATCTCGCGCAGGACGGTCTGCTTTTCCTCGGGCGGGAACTTAAAGGCGATGGCCCAACGCGGCGCACGGGCGGTAAAGCCCAGGTCGAGCTGCTGTTGGAAGCTGTCGACCTTTACGACCACGCCATCGATGTCGTAGTCCAAGTCGCCGCGATGCTCGAGGGCCTGGGCGCAGAACTCGTGGACCTCGGCCGGCGTGGCGCAGCGTGCCACGTTGGGGTTGACGCTAAAGCCGGCGCTACGCAGCCAGTCCAGAAACTCACGCTGGCTGTGGACGTGCAGCGGATCGGTATCGGCAATGGCGTAGATAAAAGTGGCCAAGTCGCGGCGCGCCGTGACCTTGGGATCCTTCTGGCGCAACGATCCGGCGGCGGCGTTGCGCGGGTTGGCGAAGGGGTCGCGGCCCTCGGCATCGGCCTCTTCATTCAGACGAACAAAGCTGCCTTTGGGCATATAGACCTCGCCGCGTACTTCGATGGTACGCTCGCGGTCGGCGCCCATGTGGGCGAGCGCCGGCTCGGACAGGTGCATGGGCACATCCTTGATGGTACGAACGTTGAGCGACACATCCTCGCCCGTGGCGCCATCGCCACGTGTAGCGGCGCGCACAAAGGTGCCGTTTTGGTAGGTAAGCGCCACGCCCAGACCGTCGATCTTAAGCTCGCAGGTATAGGTGACGCTGCCGGCACCGAGCGCATCCTCGGTGCGCTGGAGCCATGCGTCGAGCTCGTCCAGATCCATGGCATCGTCCATGGAATACATGCGCGCCATATGCGTGACCGGCGTAAACTGCTCGCTCACGTAGCCGCCCACGCGCTGGGTATAGCTGTCGGGCGTCACCAAATCGGGGTAGGTCGCCTCGATCTCCTGCAGCTCAACGAGCATTTTGTCGAAGGCGGCGTCCGTGATCTCGGGCGCATCGAGCATGTAGTAGCGAAAGGCGTGATAATCGAGCTCGTGGCGCAGCTCGGCCGCGCGCGCTGCCGCCTGGGCACGGGCATCGGTCGATGCGGCGGCATCCGCGCTCGCGGGCGTTTCGGTATCGATGTCCACGCCGTCACCAAATAGGCTCGATTGCTCCATAGCGGCACTCCTTCGCTCGATTTCAAACGGATACTAGAGTACCACCGGTCACGATGGGGCCGAATAGCCCTTTCGAACCGCACCGAATCGGCAGCCGCCGGACCGGGGTGGGTCGCGCGATTAAACCATGCTCTTATCAGCTCTAAATGATCCGTTTTCCTCCGTCCCCAACGGATCAATAAGAAAAAAAGGGCTGTCCCACGTTGATGGGACAGCCCCCCTGGCCTCGATATGTGCGAAACGGCTCGTTAGTAGCCCTGGCCGTGGCCTTGCCCCTGGCCTTGCTGGCCGAGCAGCTCCTCCAGGTACTGGCGCAGCTGCTCGTCGGTAATACCGCCGTTGCCGGTGTCGGCCGCGCTGTCGTCCTGCTGCTGGTTCTGCAGCTCCTCGTCGGAGCCCAGCTCGACAGTGACCTTCTTCTCTTCCTTGCCGCGCATGAGCGTGATCTCGACCTTCTCGCCCACCTCGTGGCTGCGCAGTGCGATGATCAGGCCATCGGCGCTCGTGATCTCGTCGTCGCCCAGCTTGGTGATGACATCGCCCTCCTGAATGCCGGCCTTGGCAGCAGGACCATCCTCAACGACGCTCGCCACATACGCGCCGCTATCGGTGCTCAGCTTGTTGGTGCGGGCGTTGAGCGCGTTGACGCTCGAAAGCGTAGCGCCCATGTACGGATGCACCGGCGTCTTGCCGTCGATAATCTGGTCGGCAATGTTCTTGGCATAGTTGACCGGAATGGCAAAGCCCACGCCCGAGCTGGAGCCCGAGTAGCTCTCGATGAGCGAGTTGATACCCACAAGCTCGCCGTTATCGTTAACGAGCGCGCCGCCGGAGTTGCCCGGGTTGATGGCGGCATCGGTCTGGATCATGTTGGCATAGATGGTGTTACCGTTGGCAGAGCTCATGGCCGTGGAGCGATAGAGCGCCGAGACGATACCCGTGGAGACAGACTGCTCGTTGCCAAACGGCGAACCGATCGCCATGACCCACTCGCCCACGTTGAGCTTGGAGGAATCACCGATCTCAATCGGCGTGAGCTTGGAGGCGTCTGCGTCCTTGAGCTTGATGACGGCCAGGTCGCTCGAAGCGTCGTTGCCCACGAACTCGGCCTCGTAGGTGGTGCCGTCATCCATGGTCACCACGTACTGGTCATAGCCATCGACCACGTGGTTGTTGGTGAGGATGTGGCCCTCGGTATCGAGCACCACGCCCGAGCCGACGCTGCCCGAGCTGTCCGACTCGTCGGCAGACTGCGAAAGCGAGCCATTCTGGCTGCCGCTCGAAGTGGCGGTAATGGAAACCACGGAGGGCAGCGCCTTGGCGGAGACCGCCTCGGCCAGCGTGGTGTCCTCGGAGTCGATGGTGATCTTTTGCGTCGATGAGCCCGAAGCACCCGCCGTCACGGCATTCTTGCCGCCACCGATATCGAGCGTGCCACTCATAATGAGCGCAATGACCAGCAAGGCTCCGCAGGCACAGCCGGCGAGTGCCGTAATAAAGATCGGCAGCTTTTTGGTCTTGGTCTTGACCACCGTGTGCTTGTTTACAACCTGTTGGCCGCTCAGCGGCTTGCCGGTCTGCGTGTCGTATGCCTGCACGTAGGGAATGTTGCTGTCGGCAGGCGTCGACTCCACCTGCACGCGCGGCTGCTGCTGGGTCTCGCCGGCATTGCCAACATCCTGGGGACGCTGGGAATCGTACTCGCTCATGGCTGCGATCCTTTCGTCAAATAACCAAAGGCCCGCCAAACATGTGGCGGGCCATCGTTGTTCACGTTGAGTTGTACCCCAATATGCGGGCGTACGTGTACGAGAACGCAATCTTTTAGGAAGGCTTAAGTTCTGCTGCAAACTCGAAAGGAACCCGCACCTGCGTCAAAACCACCACAAAGGTGCCTGTCCCCTTTGTGGTGGAAATCTAGTCCTTAAACAGATAGCCCACGCCGCGGACGGTGGTGATGTGTGCCGCGATCTGCGGGCCCACCTTGGAGCGGATGCGTCGGATGT
Source organism: uncultured Collinsella sp. (assembly GCA_958446785.1). Lineage (GTDB taxonomy): Bacteria > Actinomycetota > Coriobacteriia > Coriobacteriales > Coriobacteriaceae > Collinsella. The sequence continues at coordinate 8,363 of CAUCXP010000052.1, forward strand.
GCACGTCGACGGTGCGCGTGCCGCCGCAGTACTCAAAGCCCCACACGCGGTGCAGCAGCACCTCGCGGCTGTAGGCGCGGTTGGGGTGCGTCGCCAAAAAGCTCAGCAGCGAGTACTCCAT
>CAUCXP010000053.1 GCA_958446785.1 uncultured Collinsella sp.
CAAGCATATCGAGGTGCTGGGACGCACGGCGCACGATCTGTGCGAATCGGTCATGCTGCGCAGCGTGGGTCGTGCGCCTGCGGGTTTTTCGCGCACCGACTCGCTGGCGGGTATCATGGGCATGACGTTTATCAAGGCGATGGAATGTAGCCACGCGATGGACGAGGCTATGCTTTGCCGCGGCTTTGCCGGTGCGTATCCGGCGCCCGCGCGCGCCGGGTTTGGCTGGCGCGATGCGGTCTATGCGGGCGGCGTGGCACTGCTGGCAGTGTTGTGCGCCGTGCTGTAGGCGCTGCTGGTTCTTGCTGGGGATGCAAATAGGGAAGGGCGACGTTTTGACGATCGATATGAATAGTGCGGTGGGCACGAACGGTGCGGGCGGCGAGGCCGCGCCGCTCATCGAGCTGCGCAACGTGGTGTTCTCATATACGGGGCATACGGTGGTCGACGGCGTTTCGCTGCAGGTCGATCGTGGTGAACTCGTTGCCCTGCTTGGTCCTAACGGTTGTGGCAAGACGACGATCATGCGCCTTATTAACGGCCTTGAGCTCACGGACGCGGGTGCGTACCTGTTCGATGGGCGCGTGGTCGATGCGGCATATCTCAAGGATTCCGCAGCCGCTCAGCGTTTTCATCAGCGCGTGGGCTTTGTGTTCCAGAATGCCGACGCCCAGCTGTTCTGTGCCACGGTGGGCGAGGAAGTTGCTTTTGGTCCCGCGCAGATGGGGCTGCCGACAGACGAGATCGAGCGCCGCGTCCGCGATGCCATGGAGCTGTTCCAGGTTGCCGATCTGGTCGATGCCTCGCCCTATCAGCTTTCGGGCGGGCAAAAGAAGCGCGTTGCGCTGGCGGCAGTCGTATCGATGAACCCCGATATCCTAGTGCTCGATGAGCCCACCAACGGGCTCGATGAGGACTCGTGCGACATCGTAGTCAACTTTTTGCTGGCCTACGTTGCTGCCGGTAAGACGGTTTTGATGAGTACGCACCATCAAGATTTGGTGCGCCGCTTGGGGGCCCGTGCCATCTATATCGATCGATATCACCATGTGGTCGAGGCGCCTTCGCCGTCGTATGGAACCGAGAGCGGTGCTGCGGAATAGTTGCTGCGTAGAGGATGCGTAGCCGCCCGCGCGGCTTTGCCGTGATGGTATAGTTATCCAGGTTTTTTATGGGGGTGGCTATGCCAAGTTGGAACATTCATATCGCTCAAACGGAGCGCTTGCTGGCACGTGCTAGCGTGCTTGCCGATAGCGTGCGCGACCGCAATGCCTTTTTGTTTGGCTGCGTGGTTCCGGATATCTTCGTGGGCTATATGGTCCCTGGCATCGCCGATCCCATCCCGTACCGCATTACGCACTTTGCCAAGCCCGAGCCTATCCCTAAGCCGCGCGAGCACGAGTTCTGGGATACCTATGTGGCGCCGCTGCTTAAAGGCGCACCCGCGGGCGAACCTGCTGAGGCTACCTCGATTGTCGAGGAGCGCGAGCGACTGAACCGCGTGCACTATCCTCAGCGCTACAGGGATGCCGAGCCGGTTGTCGGTCCCGGCGCCTGTGAGTTCTCGCTTGCGTCCGAAGATGTGGCGCAGTCGCTGCTCGATTTAACGCTGGGCGTCTGGTCGCATCTGGTGGCCGACACGGTATGGAACACGCGTGTGAACCAGTATCTGGAAGCACACGGCGGCAAGCCGTGCGAGGAATTCCGCATTAAAAAGCAGGGCGATTTTGACTGGTTTGGCAAGACGCTGGGCATCGTTTCCATTCCGCGTGCGACCGATCGCCTCTATACCGCTGCGACGCGTTTTGGGCAGTATCCCATCCATAAAGAATATGTGCTCAAGACTATCGGCGTCATGCACGAGATTGTACGCGAAAACCCCGGCGAGCCCGATCATCCGCCGTATCGCCTGCTAACCGAGGAGTTTTTCGATGCAACGTTTACCGAGGTCATCGAGCTGACCGAGGCGGGATTTGCGGCTCGCGTTGCTGCTTCTGACGTTCCCGCAGTCCCCCTGATCGCTAGCTGTTAGCCGGCCGGCTTAACGGTGAACAGTTCATTCCAATTGACCAACGGCTCCCGTCGCAGGGCGTCTTCGGTGGTGCGCTCGGCATCGGAGAGGCTTGCGACTGAACACAAATCGATGATGCGGCATACGAAGAAGGTCTAAAAAGGGCCCGGAAGGCAAAGCCTTCCGGGCCCTTTGCAATGCAAATATGCTTGCAAGTACGACTTAGCGCACCTGAGCGACGTAAGCGACGTTGGTCGAGGAGACCTTGTCCTCGAGCTGGACGCTCATGCGGGGATCGCCGGCGGTAGCGACGGTCAAATCGCCAGCCTCGACGTAGCCGAGCTCCTTAGCGGTCTCGATCGCCTTGACGATCGTGCCGTTGACGGTGCCCTGGGTAATCTCGGCCTGGTGCGGGATAACGCCCCAGTACATGATCATCTGCTGGACGGCCCACTCGTGGCGGGAGAACGCGCAGATCGGCATGTTGGGGCGGAAGTGCGAGATCAGGCGAGCGGTACGACCGGTGGTCGTCGGCACGGTGATGCACTTGGCGCCAACGGTGGTGGCCATGTTCACAGCGGACATACCCACAACGTTGTTGACAACGCGGGTGCCGTGAGCATCGGCCGGAACCTCGAGCGGAGCGTGAGCCGGGAGGTACTTCTCGGTCTCGAGAGCAATGCTGGCCTGCATCTTAACGGCCTCGACCGGGTACTTACCGGCAGCGGACTCGCCAGAGAGCATAACGGCGTCGGTGCCGTCGTAGATGGCGTTAGCAACGTCGGCAACCTCGGCGCGCGTCGGGCGCGGGTTCTGCTGCATGGAGTCGAGCATCTGCGTAGCGGTGATAACGGGCTTGTAGGCCGCGTTGCACTTGGCGATGATCTCCTTCTGGATGTGCGGAACGAGCTCGGGCTTGATCTCGATGCCCAGGTCGCCACGGGCGACCATGATGCCGTCGGAAGCCTCGAGAATCTCGTCGAAGTTCTCGACGCCCAAGGCGCACTCGATCTTCGGGAAGATCGTCACGTGCTCGCCGCCGTTCTCGCGGCAAAGCTCGCGGATGCCGCGGACGGACTCGCCGTCACGGATGAAGGAAGCGGCGATGTAGTCGATGTTCTCGGTCAGGCCAAAGAGGATGTCCTGACGATCGCGCTCGGTGATGGCGGGCAGCGAGATGTTGACGTTGGGCATGTTGACGCCCTTGCGCTCGCCGATCAGGCCGTCGTTCTTAACGACGCAGGTCATGTCCTGGCCACTGACGGACTCGACCTCGAGGGCAACCAGGCCGTCATCGATCAGGATGAGGGAGCCCTTCTCGACCTCGGAGGGCAGAGCCAGGTAGTCGAGGGAGATGTGCTCAGCGGTGCCGTGGAAATCCTCGGACGTGGGCTGAGCGGTGACGACGATCTTATCGCCGGTCTTGACGGCAACCTTCTTGCCGTCGACCAGAAGGCCGGTGCGGACCTCGGGGCCCTTGGTGTCGAGCAGGATGCCGACAGGCAGACCGAGCTCCTTGGAAATACGGCGGACGCGCTCGATGCGACCGTGGTGCTCGTCGTAGGAGCCGTGCGAGAAGTTAAAACGGGCGACGTTCATGCCCGCCTTGATCATCTCGCGGATGGTCTCGTCGCTATCGCAGGCGGGACCCATGGTGCATACAATCTTAGTGCGCTTGTACATTCAGACCTCCATCTGACATCGTCTTGCGCTGATAGATAAACCATAAGAAATAAAACCGAGATGATTATAACGAAATGCCGACCGAATACCCCAAAAAATCGACCGTATGCCGAAATGGAAGTTCATTTTTTGCGGGAAAAACGGTATATGAAAAATCTTTACCAACCACTCCAACCGCTGCTATCTGGGCGATATGTCAGTTTGGCGATGTGCCGAAGAAAAAACGTTTTACCAATGTTGAGCATCACACGGTCTGCACCGTTGCGTGCGGACCATATTTCCAAACCGATTGTTTTGGCTAGACGCGTCGCTTTGGGGTACCATAGCTCCACTATCAACTGCCGCTCAGCACGGCAGCCTTGATGAGCCCTTGCCCTTCTCCTGGGAATTATGATCGGGCATCAATCTGCTGAGTGGCCCGAATCCCAGGAGGGGACTCTATATGCAAAAGGAATACCTGTCCGCCGCGGCGGAGGTGCTCAGCGACCAAGGTGTCGATGAGAACCTCGGCCTGAGCAACGACGAGGCGTCGTCGCGCCTCGCCAAGACAGGCCCTAACAAGCTCGAGGAAGCTGAGAAGACGCCGCTGTGGAAGCGTTTCTTTGAACAGATGGCTGACCCTATGGTCATCATGCTGATCGTTGCCGCCGTCATCAGTGCGCTCACGGGCATGGTCAAGGGCGAGCCCGACTTTGCCGATGTTGCCATCATCATGTTCGTCGTTATCGTCAACTCGGTGCTGGGCGTGGTCCAGGAGGCCAAGAGCGAGGAGGCCCTCGAGGCCCTGCAGGAGATGAGTGCGGCGCAGTCCAAGGTGCTACGCGACGGCAAGCTCGTGCACCTGCCGAGCGCCGAGCTCGTGCCCGGCGACGTGATCATGCTCGAGGCGGGCGACTCCGTTCCGGCCGACTGCCGCGTGCTCGAGAGCGCCACGATGAAGATCGAAGAGGCCGCGCTCACCGGCGAGTCCGTGCCCGTCGAGAAGCATGCCAACGTGATCGAGCTCGCCGCCGGCACCGACGACGTGCCGCTCGGCGACCGTAAGAACATGTGCTATATGGGCTCCACCGTCGTGTACGGCCGTGGTCGCGCCGTCGTGGTCGGCACCGGCATGAACACCGAGATGGGCAAGATCGCCGGCGCCCTGGCCGAGGCCAAGGAAGAGCTCACGCCGCTGCAGGTGAAGCTCGCCGAGCTCAGCCGCATCCTCACCATCATGGTGATCGTCATCTGCGTCGTCATCTTTGGCGTTGACATCCTCCGCCACGGCGTGGGCAACGTCCTTACCGATCCGACTGCCCTGCTCGACACCTTTATGGTTGCCGTCTCGCTCGCCGTCGCCGCCATCCCCGAGGGCCTTGTTGCCGTTGTGACCATCGTCCTTTCGCTTGGCGTGACCAAGATGGCCAAGCGCCAGGCGATTATCCGCAAGCTCTCTGCTGTCGAGACCCTTGGCTGCACACAGACCATCTGCTCCGACAAGACCGGTACCCTTACCCAGAACAAGATGACCGTCGTCAAGCACGAGCTCGCTGCGCCCAAGGAGAAGTTCCTGGCCGGCATGGCGCTGTGCTCCGATGCTCAGTGGGACGAGGAGCTGGGCGAGGCCGTGGGCGAGCCGACCGAGTGCGCGCTCGTCAACGACGCCGGCAAGGCTGGCCTCACCGGCCTGACTGCCGAGCATCCGCGCGTGGGCGAGGCCCCGTTCGACTCGGGCCGCAAGATGATGTCCGTGATCGTCGAGACCTTGGATGGCGAGTACGAGCAGTACACCAAGGGCGCGCCCGACGTGGTGATCGGCCTGTGCACCCATATCTACGAGGGCGAAAAGGTCGTCCCGCTGACCGAGGAGCGTCGCGCCGAGCTCGTGGCCGCCAACAAGGCCATGGCCGACGAGGCTCTGCGCGTGCTGGCGCTGGCAAGCCGCACCTACACCGAGGTCCCGAGCGACTGCAGCCCCGCTGCGCTCGAGCACGACCTGGTCTTCTGCGGCCTGTCCGGCATGATCGACCCGGTCCGCCCCGAGGTCGCCGAAGCCATCCGCGAGGCCCACGACGCTGGCATTCGCACCGTCATGATCACGGGCGACCACATCGACACCGCCGTGGCCATCGCCAAGCAGCTGGGCATCGTCACCGATCGCAGCCATGCCATCACCGGTGCCGACCTCGATCGCATGAGCGACGAGGAACTCGACGCGCACATCGAGGACTACGGCGTGTACGCCCGCGTCCAGCCCGAGCACAAGACACGCATCGTCGAGGCTTGGAAGTCGCGCGACCAGATCGTGGCCATGACGGGCGACGGCGTCAACGACGCCCCGTCCATCAAGCGCGCCGACATCGGCGTTGGCATGGGCATCACCGGTACCGATGTCACCAAGAACGTCGCCGACATGGTGCTTGCCGACGACAATTTCGCCACCATCATCGGTGCCTGCGAAGAGGGCCGTCGCATCTACGACAACATCCGCAAGGTCATCCAGTTCCTGCTTTCGGCCAACCTTGCCGAGGTCTTCTCGGTGTTTATCGCCACGCTCATCGGCTTTACCATCTTCCAGCCGGTGCAGCTGCTGTGGGTGAACCTGGTCACCGACTGCTTCCCCGCGCTCGCGCTGGGCATGGAGGATGCCGAGGGCGACATCATGAAGCGCAAGCCGCGCAACGCCAAGGACGGTGTCTTTGCCGGACATATGGGTCTGGACTGTGTGGTCCAGGGCCTAATCATCACCGTGCTGGTGCTGGCGAGCTTCTTTGTGGGCGTGTACTTTGACATGGGCTACATCCATATCGCCGATATGATCGCCGGCAATGCCGACGAGGAAGGCGTGATGATGGCGTTCATCACGCTCAACATGGTTGAGATTTTCCACTGCTTCAATATGCGCAGCCGTCGTGCGTCGCTGTTCACCATGAAGAAGCAGAACAAGTGGCTGTGGGCTTCCGCCGCGCTGGCGCTGGTGCTGACGGTGATCGTAACCGTGCAGCCGACGCTTGCCGAGATGTTCTTTGGCCCCGTGACGCTTGAGCTCAAGGGCGTTCTTGCCGCGCTGGGCCTGGCCTTCCTGATCATCCCGCTGATGGAGATCTACAAGGCGATCATGCGCGCGGTCGAGAAGGAGTAGGTCGAAAGGCCATCCTTCCCACCGGCCCGACCGCCTGCGGGGTTTCTTCCTCGCTGGTCCTCGCGCTTCGCGCTGCGGGATCGCTCGGAAGAAACCCCTCCCGGCGGGCGGGCCTTCGGATAACCTCTCGGGACCATTGGCTGAGGGAAAGTTTGTGAGCTGGTCGGGCTTTGCCCGGCCAGCTCTTTTTGATTTAAAATACCTGCTCAGTTGTGTGGTTTTGTGCTGGGAGGCATCTGTGGGCAAGGCTAAGGCTAAAGCGAAGAAAAAGACGACGGGGGCGCGGGCTAAGCGCGATCGTCGTCGGAAGCTTGCGACCGAAGCTCCCGCGTCTGCCGAGGAACTGCTGGCAAGCGTGCCGGGACTCGACGCGCTGCGGGACGTTCCGGCGTTTGATGACCTGCCGGTCGATGAAGCCCAGCAGGCTGCCTTTGATGATTTCTGCGCGCATGTCGAGGAGCCCGAGCAGATGCAGCTTGGCGCCGTGGTGCGCTTGGATCGCGGGTTTCCACTGGTGGCGACTGCCGACGATACCTTCCGCGCCGAGCATGCCGTGGGGTTTGCCAAGTCGCGCGGCGAGGACGAGGTCCTGCTGCCTGCCGTGGGCGACCGTGTGGCGGTGCGCCGCGCTCCCGGGCACGATATGGGCGTGATTGAGTGCGTGCTGCCGCGCCGTACGAGCTTTGAGCGTTGGCGTGGCCGTGCCCGCGGTGAGCGCCAGGTGCTCTGCTCCAACGTTGACAGCGTGCTGATCGTGCAGGCGCTCGGCGCCGGCGAGGTGCTGCTCGATCGCGTGGCGCGCTCACTGGTGTTGGCGCTCGATTGCGATGCCGAGCCGGTGGTGGTGCTCACCAAGGCCGACCGCTGCGAGGCCGATGAGCTCGAGCGCGATCTGGACCGCGTGCGTCGTCTGGTGGGTCCGGACGTGCGCGTGATCGTGACGTCTTCTGCCGAGGGCCGCGGTCTGGACGAGGTCCGTGCCTGCGTGCCTGCCGGGAGCTGCGCCATGATTCTGGGCGAGTCGGGTGCCGGCAAGTCGACGCTGCTCAATGCACTGCTGGGCCACGATACGTTGGCGACCGGCGGTGTGCGCGAACGCGACGACCAGGGCCGTCACACTACCGTCGCGCGCGTGATGGTGGCGCTGCCGGGCGACGCCGGCGTGATCGCCGATGCCCCGGGTCTGCGCAGTTTGCCGCTCGTGGGTCACGAGCGGGGTCTGGCACGCGCCTTCCCCGAGATTGTCGAGGCATCGCGTGCGTGCCGGTTTGGCGACTGCACGCATACCCACGAACCGGGTTGCGCCGTTCGCGAGGCCGAGGACGCCGGGCAGATCGACGGCCTGCGTCTGGAAACGTTCCAAAATCTGGCGTCATCCATGCGCGTGAGCGCTCAAATGCTCGATCCCGATGTCCATCTGTAATTGAATTTATCTATGACAGCCGTCTCCCAACTGTTCGGGAGACGGCTTTTTTGCTGCGGAAAAGCCTCGAAACATGCAGTTTGCTGACGTGCTGACCAAAACCTTGTCACGAGCTTGACGGGCTGTTCAGCTTTTGGTCAGCGATTGGTTTGACATCGAAAACCAAGATTGCGATTG
>CAUCXP010000054.1 GCA_958446785.1 uncultured Collinsella sp.
GTCCCACTCGAGCCCCAGCCAAGCTAGGTCGTCAATCAATTGGGCGGCAAGTTCCGGGCGCTTGCAGCGATCGTCCAGGTCCTCGATGCGCAACACGATGCTGCCGCCCTGGCTGCGGGCCGAAAGCCACGCACACAGGCAACTGAACACGTTGCCCAGGTGCATGCGGCCCGAGGGCGACGGGGCAAAGCGGCCCACGACGGGGGTAGGCGCTGCCGTTGCTGGTGCGTCCGCGGCGTGTGTTGCTATGTTGCATGCGTTGATATCCATGCGGACGAGTATAGCGCGGGGCGCGGTGGGGGAGACGCTGCCGTGGCCTGCAAGTTGCCGAGGCCGCGCGTTGCGCGTGCCGGACCACCGGCTCGATAGCTCGATCGCCGCCCGCCAGCCCAACCCCTCAAACGACAGAAACCCCGGCAGCTCTTCGCAACTGCCGGGGTTTCCGCGGAAAAGGGGGACATGATCCTCAAGCGAACGGCAAAGGGGCAAACCGTTTTCGCTCAACTGCTTTATGCCCCTTGCTCGCGGACTCAATCAGTGCGCATGCGGCAACACAAAGCCGCTACACCTGTGACGGAGCTATGAAGTGGTATCTATTGCCGGAGCGGGCTATGCCAAGGAGTGTCCCAGATTGCCGGCAGATAAGGAACGTCCCCAGGTGCCGGCCGCGGGCGTGACTTTCGTCCCGTTTGATACTCCGCTGGCCTAGATGTTCGTCATGTGCGCCCGTAAACGTGGGACAATGGCGTTGCTGGTATCACAGACAAAGGATGTGCCTATGAACGCCCCCGTTGCCAAAACCTGTCGGCAGCGCCGCCTGTTTGCGCGATTCGCTTCCGTCTGCGCGCTCGTTGCGCTTGCGTTGTTGCTGCTGCCTGCCGCCGCGCACGCCGACGGCTACTCCATGACCCAAACCTACATCAGTGCCACGGTCGAGGCCGATGGATCGCTGACCGTTGTCGAGGGACGCCAGTTTGATTTCGACGACGACATCAACGGCGTGTTTTGGGAGATCAATACGGGCACCAACCAGCAGGGCGGCACGGCGGACGTTGACGTGCTGAGTGTCGAGGAAGAGGACACCGCGTTTAACAAAGTCGATAGCGCGAACAAGGGCGATTCTGGCGTCTACACGGTCGAGCAGGCCGGTGACGGCGTAAGGATTAAGGTGTTCAGCCCCCACGAGAGCGGCGACAGCGCGACCTATTACGTGAGCTATACCATGACCGGTGCAGTCATGAACTGGTCCGATACCGCCGAGCTCTACTGGAAGTTTGTGGGTGACGGCTGGTCTGCGGATTCCGATGATGTCGAGATGGAAGTGTACTTCGCAAATGCCGCCGCCGGGACGGCGGCCGTCAAGGGCGATAACTTCCGCGCATGGGGCCACGGCCCGCTGACGGGCGACGTATCGCTCGATGCGGATGAACCCATGGTCACCTATACCATTCCCTGCGTGCATCAGGGCGAATTCGCCGAGGCGCGCATCGCCTTCCCCAGCGACTGGGTGCCTTGGCTTTCCGCTTCGAACGAGGAGCGCATGCCGACAATCCTGAGCGAGGAGAAGGCATGGGCCGACGAGGCTAACGCCCGCCGCGCTCACGCTCGCATGATTGCCAACGTGCTTGCCGTGGTGAGTGTTGTCGCGGCGGCGACCTTTACCGGCGTCATCGTCGTGCTCAAGTTGCGCCGCCGCAAGCCAAGGCCGCTCTTCCAAGACGAATACTTCCGCGACGTGCCCTCCGCCGACCATCCCGCTGTGCTCTCGGCCCTTATGAGCTGGAACGAGGTGCCCGACCAGGCTTATATCGCCACGCTTATGAAGCTCACCGACGATCGCGTGATCAAGCTCGAGGAAGCGAGCGTGACTAAGGCTAAGAAGGGCCTGTTGGGGCGCGAGAAAGAGGAGCAGACCTACCGCGTGACGGTGAGCGATGCAGGCTGGAGGCTGGCCAAGGGCATTGACCGCACGGTGCTTAAGGTGTTCTTCGCCGGTGTTAAGCCCGACGAAAACGGCGACCGCTCGCGCACGTTCGACGAGCTGCAGCACTACGTCAAGCAGCACGCTACGCCCGTGGGCGACAAGCTCGAGGACTATCAGAACACCGTTAAGGGCAAGCTGGCCGATAGCGAGTACGTTGCCTCGGACGGCATTGTCGCAATGGTGTTTGGCCTGGTCCTTGGCATCTTGGTCGCCTTTGTTCCCGTGGGGTCTATCTTCTTTACCGATGGCGCTACGGCGAACATTATCGCCGCCGTGATCTCGGTGCCCATCGTGCTGGTAGGCATTGGCGTGAGCCTTACCTTCCGCCGCTTTACGCCGGAGGGTGCCGAGGTCGCGGCCCGCTGCAAGGCACTCAAGCATTGGCTCGAGGATTTCACGCGTCTAAAGGAAGCCGTCCCCGGCGATCTGGTCCTGTGGAATAAACTTCTGGTGATGGGTGCGGCGCTGGGCGTTTCGAAGGAAGTCCTACGTCAGCTTGCCGAGGCTGTTCCTCCCGAGGTGCGCGAGGCCGACGGTTTCTACGACAATTACCCCTGCTACTGGTGGTACTACCATCATTACGGCAACGAGTCGCCGATGGATTCGTTCGACGGCGTGTATCACGAGAGCATCCGTGAGCTCGCGTCGAGCTCCGACAGCTCGGGCGGCGGCGGAGGCGGCGGCTTCTCGGGCGGCGGCGGTGGTGGCGTCGGCGGAGGCGGCGGCGGAACGTTCTAGCGGTCCTAAATTACGGGATGGGCTTTTCTCGACAGCCGTCGGGGGAAGCCCATCCCATTTTTATGCGCTACCTACGAAGACTGTCCCCAACGACTAGTCACTGGGAACGTTCCTAAATGACTGGGTATGGCTGCCGGGTTTAGGCTGTTAGGTCGAGTTCGTAGAGGAAGCTTTCGCGCGGCATGTCGTGACGGCGCTCTTCGCGGTTGGCGCGGTGCGTGGCCGTGCGCTTAAAGCCGTGCAGCTCGTAGAACTTCCACGAGCAGTTGGAGTCGGTGTACAGGTGCGCCCTCGTCGCTCCAAGCGAGGACAGGTGCGAGACCGCGGCATCGAGCAGAACCGTGCCAACGCCCAGGCCATGGACATCGCGATCCACGGCAAGCAGCGTGACCTCGTTGTCGTGCGGCAACGGGCTGCTCTCGAGCAGGCGGTTGTTGGTTCGGATGGTTGCGCGCACAAACGAGAGGTACTCGGCGCAGGCATCGGGCTCTAGCTCACGCATCTGCGATAGCAGCGCGCGTTCGGTATCCATCCAATGTTCCTTAACGGTGGCGCCGGAGCTCTGTCCCGCACGCGCGAGCGAAATGCCACGCGCCTGACCGTCGATTACGGCAACCTGTGAAAACGTCGACGACGAAAGGCAGTAGGCGAGGTCGCACGCGGCCTCAAGGCGGTTGTACTCATCGTTATCCGAATTGTTATGCCAAAGCTGCTGCAGAATCAGCGCGATGGCGTCGAAGTCTTCGGTATCAAACGGTCGGTAGAGAACCCGCGAGACCATGGTGCCTCTTTCTTTTGCGGATGCATATCGAGCACAGTTCTACCACGCCATTGGCATCAAATTATGGTGCCCCTGTGTTCCATGAACTCACCGTGCCCGGTGCCGTACCCATCCCCTCCGCTCGCAAACTTTTTCTGCACATGCGCCCGTTGCGGGGTGCATCGATGCGCTCGATGCGCTACATTGAATCAGTATTTTCAATGCCGCTGCGCGAGCGCTGCAGATCGACGTATCACCGACTCACAGAGCACGGCGGCGTACCAGACAGGAGGACTGCATGGGATCTGATGTGAAGATCGCACGCGCGTTGATCTCGGTTACCGATAAAACGGGCGTCGTCGATTTCGCACGGACGCTGGTTGACGACTTTGGCGTCGAGATCATCTCTACGGGCGGCACGGCTCGTGCCATCGAGGACGCGGGCGTTCCCGTAACCCCCATCGAGGAGTTCACGGGCTATCCCGAGATGATGGACGGCCGCGTCAAGACGCTGCACCCCAAGGTCCACGGCGCGCTGCTGGCCCGCCGCGATTCCGAGCAGCACATGCAGGAGGCGGCTCAGCACGGCATTAAGCTGATCGACCTGGTCGTCGTCAACCTGTACGAGTTCGAGAAGACCGTCGCCAACCCCGAGGTCACCTTCGCGGACGCCATCGAGCACATCGACATCGGTGGCCCCTCCATGCTGCGCTCTGCCGCCAAGAACGCCACGAGCGTTACCGTCATTTCCGACCCGGCCGACTATGATGCCGTCCTGGCCGAGATGCACGAGACCGGTGGCTGCACCACGCTTTCCACCCGTCGTCGCCTGCAGGTGAAGGTCTACCAGACCACCGCCGCCTACGACACGGCTATCTCCCGTTGGCTTGCCGCCCAGGCAAGCGACGTGGCGGACACCTCTGCCAAGCTCGAGATCTCGCTGGAGAAGGTCGACGACCTGCGCTATGGCGAGAACCCGCAGCAGAAGGCTACGGTCTACCGCTTTGTCGAGGGCTGCGAGAACACCGCGAGCTCGCAGTTCCCGCTCGTTGGCTCCGAGCAGATCCAGGGCAAGCCGCTCAGCTACAACAACTATCTGGATGCCGATGCCGCTTGGAACCTGGTCCGCGAGTTCGACGAGCCGGCCTGCGTGATCCTCAAGCACCAGAACCCCTGCGGTTCTGCCGTTGCCGAGGACATCACGGCTGCCTACGACCGCGCCTTTGCCTGCGATCCCAAGAGTGCCTTTGGCGGCATCATCGCCTGCAACCGCGAGGTTCCCTATGAGCTGGTCGAGCACTTTGCCGATCAGAACAAGCAGTTCGTCGAGGTCATCATCGCCCCGAGCTACACTGCCGAGGCGCTCGAGCGCATGGCCAAGCGCCCCAACCTGCGCGTGCTGGCCACCGGCGGCGTGGACCACGGCGCCCAGGTGGAGCTGCGCTCCATCGACGGCGGCATGCTGGTGCAGGAAGTCGACCACGTGACCGAGGATCCCGCGACCTTTACGTTCCCCACCGACCGCAAGCCCACCGACGCCGAGATGGCCGAGCTCGAGTTTGCCTGGAAGGTCTGCAAGGGCGTTAAGTCCAACGCCATCTTGGTTTCCAAGGGCAAGGCCGGCATTGGCATGGGCCCGGGTCAGCCTAACCGCGTTGACTCTGCGCTGCTTGCCTGCGAGCGCGCCGAGGACTTCTGCGAGCGCGAGGGCGTGGAGAAGGGCGGCTTTGCCTGTGCAAGCGACGCGTTCTTCCCGTTCCGCGACAACGTCGACGTTCTTGCTGCACACGGCGTGACCTGCATCATTCAGCCCGGCGGCTCCAAGCGCGACGACGAGAGTATCCAGGCCTGCAACGAGCACAATATTGCTATGGTGTTTACAGGCGCTCGCCACTTCCGCCACTAAGTTCCGCCCTGGGACAAAATAATCTCCGCAAAAGACGGCTGCTCCGTTTGGAGGGCCGTCTTTTTGGTATAAGAGGACGGAATGACTAACACGAAAGGTATGACCATGCCCCAGATTGATGATGCCGAACTGTTTGGCAATGCCGAGGACCAGCGTGCGTACGAGGACTTTTGCGCCAATCAGGAGGCGGTCGAGAAGTTCACGCTCGACAAGCCCGCGCTTGTCTGCCGTTGGCGCATGTCCAACAAAAAGGTGCCCATGCTCAACCGCCACATCCGCGCACTGTCCGAGCGCCTGGTACAGGGCGAGCCGCTTACCCATAACATGCTCAGCTGGGCCAAACAGCACGTTGAGTGGTCGCTTGCCGAGGGTGATTACACCGCACGCGACGGCGTGCTCATGCTGGTGATCGACATCAACGGCAACGCTGCCATGACGGTGGGGGAGTACGAGCCGCTGGCCGATACGTCGGCCAAGGCGCTGCGTGCCCGCTCCGCCGAGGCCCGCTCCGAGGCCGACGAGACCGGCGTGGCGCCCGAGCTGCTCGCCGCCGTCAACAACGGCGAGCTTGCCTTTGTGGCGCCGGCGGACGAGTGCCTGTGCGGCACGGCGACGCTCATCGAGCAACTGGCCCAGACCAAGGGCATCCCGGTCACGCGCGTAGACATTCCCGCGCAGCTTAAGGGCGCGTTGTTCCTGGTGAGCGACGAGCACGGCGTGGTCCCCGCAACCGAGACGGACGCCGCCGAGGCCGACGCCGCGACGGTCGCTTTCTTCGCCGAAGGCTACGAAAAGCTCCGTGCCCGCTGCTAAATGATTTTTCTGGGACGGGGATTTAATAATCATTTGATCCCCGCGCCCGTTGCGAGCGAGGGGCGAGCCAACGCTTTCGTTCGCGAACAGTTCTGTCACCTTGTTGCCGCGCGAGGCGCGTACTTGCGGCTCCGCAGCCATAATGGTGGCAAGACAACCAAGAAGGGAGCGGAATCCATGGCGCTGATTTATATCGTTGAGGACGACGAGCCCATTCGTCGTGAGCTTATCGACATCCTTGCCCGCGCCGGGTTTGAAATCGAGGCCTGCGAATCGTTCGAGCATGTCTCGCGCGATATTCTCGCCGCCGCGCCCGATCTGGTGCTGCTCGATCTCACGCTTCCCGTCAAGGACGGCCAGCATATCTGCCACGAGGTTCGCCGCGAATCCGAGGTCCCCATCATCGTCCTCACGTCGCGCACGACCGAGATCGACGAGGTCATGGCCATGACGCTCGGCGCGAACGACTTTGTTCCCAAGCCCTATAGCGCCCGTGTGCTCGTGGCGCGCATCAATGCCTTGCTGCGTCGCACCGCGGCGGCGGGCGAGCGCAGCACGCTCGTCCACAAGGGACTGGAGCTCGACCTCGCACGCTCCATGGTCACCAACACGCAAACGGGCACCAGCACCGAGCTCACCAAAAACGAGCTGCGTATCCTCTCGCTGCTTCTGAGCCGCGCGGGCAAGATCGTTTCGCGCTCGGCCATCATGCAGGACCTGTGGGACTCCGACGCCTTTGTGGACGACAATACGCTCACCGTCAACATCAACCGCCTGCGCACCACGCTCGAAAAAATCGGCATCAAGGGGTATTTGACCACGCATCGCGGCCAAGGCTATTCGATCTAGGGGACGGCTATGTCGTTTGCCAAGTTCTTTAAAGACGCGCTGCTTCCCGTCGCCGTGTGGGCGTGCGGCGTGCTGCTGAGCTGCTTTGTGCTGACGGTCGCCGGCGCACCCGTTTCTATCGTGGTCGTGGCGGTCGGCGTGTCCTTTATCTTTGGTATGCTCGGCATCGTGATCGAGTACGCGCGCCGTCGTCGTTTTCTGCGCCAGCTGGAGCGTGCGGCCGAGGAGCTCGAGAGTCCCGCATGGGTGCAGGAGATGGTGCAATGCCCGACCTATGCCGAGGGCGAGCTCGAATACGAGGTCTTGCGCCGGGTGGGCAAGGCGGCATGCGACGAGGTTGCCGAAGGCCGGCGTCAGACCGATGACTATCGCGACTATATCGAGAGCTGGGTCCACGAGGCCAAGCTGCCTCTGGCGGCAGCCCATCTGATTTTGGAAAACCTGGACGGCAGCGAAGACGACCTGTCGCGCGTAGATGATCTCGGTCGCGAGCTTGCCCGCGTGGAGCGCTATATTGACCAGGCGCTGTACTATGCGCGCTCGGAAGTCGTGGAGCGCGACTACCTGATTCGCCGCTGGGATCTTAAGACCCTGGTGACGGGTGCGATTAAGGCCAACGTGCGCGAGCTCATTGCGGCGCACGTGGCTCCGGTGTGCGAGAACCTCGATTTTGAGGTCTTTACCGACGAGAAATGGCTCGAGTTTATCCTGGGCCAGCTCATTCAGAACAGCATTAAATATGCGCGCGAGGACGGCGCAAAGATCGTGTTTTCGGGCGCGTTGCTGGACGAGGGCCTGGCGAGCGAGCGCATTGAGCTTACCGTTGCCGATAACGGCTGCGGTGTGTGCGCGGCAGACCTGCCACGCGTGTTCGAGAAGGGCTTTACCGGCGACAACGGCCGCACCACCAAGCGCGCAACGGGCATCGGCCTCTACCTGGTGGCGCGCCTGTGCTCCAAGATGGGCATCGACGTCACCGCGGCATCCGACTCCGGCGAAGGCTTTGTCGTAACGTTTTCCTTCTCAACGAACAAGTTCCAATATTTCGAGTAGCGCACACGGCAGACGTCCACCCAAACAAAACGTGCAGCCCAAACAAAACGTGCCGCCCCAACCGGGGCGGCACGCCATCTTTTAT
>CAUCXP010000055.1 GCA_958446785.1 uncultured Collinsella sp.
GTGGCTGCCCAAGTCCTATGCTGGCGACCATGAGGCCCGTCAGCACATGCACGAGGCTCAGTGCATCGCCGGTATCGCCTTCTCCTCGGGCCTGCTCGGCATCGTTCACTCCATGGCTCACAAGACCGGTGCTGCCTTCGAGAACGGCCACATCATCCACGGTGCCGCTAACGCCATGTACCTGGGCAAGGTTATCCAGTGGAACTCCAAGGACCCGCGTGCTGCTGAGCGTTACGCTTACGTGGCCAAGGAGATCCTGCACCTTCCCGGCGAGACCAACGAGGAGCTCATCGCTGCGCTCGTCCAGAAGATTCGCGACCTCAATGACCAGCTCAACATTCCGCAGTCCATCAAGGATTACGCGAATGGTGGCGTGAAGGTCGACGCCGAGAACCCGCAGATGGTTTCCGAGGAGGAGTTCCTCGCCAAGCTGCCCGAGATCGCTGCGAACGCCGAGACCGACGCCTGCACGCCCGAGAACCCGCGTGAGACCAAGGCTGCCGACTTCGAGAAGATCCTCAAGGCCTGCTACTACGACACCGACATCGATTTCTAATCGACTCTTGTTATCGTAACGAGGGGCTCCGCACGTATCCGTACGGAGCCCCTTTCTTTTTTCTTTTAGAGAATGGGATAGTTATGGCTGCAATTTTCAATAGCCCCAGCAAGTACATCCAGGGTCCGGACGAGCTCGCCAAGCTCGGCTCCTATGTCGAGCCGCTCGGCGCTAAGGCCCTCGTCATCGTGACGCCTTCGGGCAAGAAGCGCGTCGGTGCCAAGATCGAGGGTGGTTTTGCCGAGGCTAAGGCCGAGCTGCTGTTTGAGGACTTTAACGGCGAGTGCTCCAAGAGCGAGGTCGATCGCCTGGTTGCGCTCGCGCGCGACAACGGCTGCGACATCATCGTCGGCGTCGGTGGCGGCAAGATCCTCGACACCGCCAAGGCCGTCGCCTACTACCTGGAGTCCCCGGTCATCATTTGCCCCACCATCGCTTCGACCGATGCCCCGTGCTCGGCGCTCTCCGTGTTCTATACCGATGACGGCCAGTTCGATAAGTACCTGTTCCTTAAGGCGAACCCCAATATCGTTCTTATGGATACGACGGTTATCGCGGCGAGCCCGGTACGCCTGACGGTGGCAGGTATGGGCGATGCGCTCGCAACCTACTTTGAGGCCCAGGCGACGCACGATGCCGACGGTGGCACCTGCGCTGGTGGCAAAGGCGGCATGGCCGGTCTGGCGCTTGCCAAGCTCTGCTACGAGACGCTTATGGCCGATGGCGTCAAGGCCAAGGTCGCGCTGGAGAAGGGTGCGCTCACGCCTGCCGTCGAGCATATCATCGAGGCCAATACGCTGCTTTCGGGCATTGGCTTTGAGAGCTCGGGCCTTGCTGCTGCTCATGCCATCCACAATGGCCTGACGATGCTGCCCGAGTGCCACGGCATGTATCACGGCGAGAAGGTCGCCTTTGGCACCATCGTTCAGCTGGTACTCGAGGATGCTCCGACTGAGAAACTCGAGGAAGTCTTGGGCTTCTGCATTGAGCTGGGCCTGCCGGTCACGATGAAGGAACTTGGCGTTGCCGAGCTTACGCGCGAGCAGGCCATGATTGTTGCCGAGGCCGCCTGCGCGCCCGATGACACCATGTGCAACATGCCGTTTGAGGTGACGCCCGAGATGGTCGCAAACGCCATCCTGGGTGCCGACGCGCTGGGTCACTACTACCTTATGGATGAGTAAATCAAGCTAAGGAAGGGGCAAAGCCAGCAGACGGCTTTGCCCCTTTTTGCTATGGTGCAAACCAACCTGACCCCATCGCACCAAGTTGGTGCAAAGGGGTCAGGTTACTTTGCACCAATCGTTGTTTGATGAAGGGCGGATTCTCGTATGGCGCTTCCTATGGTTTACGGCGGTCCCGGTCGGTATGTTCAGGGGCCGGGCGAACTTTCGCGTCAGGGCAGGTATTTGTCATGGTTGGGCTGCGCTGCCTATGTCTTGTTTGACCAGGGCACCGAGGATCGGCTGTGCAGGCAGATTGTCGATGGATTTCTGGACGACGATCTAAGCGAGCCGTTCTTTAAAATTTACAACGGTCCGTGTACGGAAGAGGCTGTTGCCGAAATGGCTAAGGAAGCCCAGGCTGAGTATTGCGACATGGTGGTGGGTATTGGCGGTGGCAAGATGCTCGATATCGCCAAGGCAGTAGCGTTTTATGCCGAGTTGCCGTTGTGCGTATGTCCCACGGCGGCCTCAATGGATGGTCCGTGCAGCGCGATTTCGGTGCTGTATCACGAGGATGGGTCGTTCGACCGCTACCTGATGCTCGAGAAGAATCCAGATCTGGTCGTGGTCGATACCAACGTGGTCGCAGCGGCCCCACTGCGTATGACGGTCGCTGGTATGGGCGATGCGCTGGCAACGTACTTCGAGGCGCGTTCGTGCGCCGCGGCGCACGGCGCCAACGAGCACGGTGGCGCGCCGGGGCACTTGGCTCTGGTTGCGGCTCGTGCCTGCTACGACACACTTATGGAGTGCGGTGTCGCTGCCAAGCGCGATCTCAAAAAGGGGCGTACGTCGCCAGCGGTTGAACGCCTGATCGAGTGCAATATTTTGCTCTCGGGTGTCGGCTTTGAGAGTGGCGGCTTGGCGTTGGCGCATGCCATCGCCAACGGGCTGACGATTCTGCCCGAGTGCAAGGCCATGCATGGTGAGGCCGTGGCATTTGGTCTGGTGGTGCAGCTGCGCCTGGAGCGTGCACCCGAGCTTGATCAGGTGCTCGAGTTTTGCCAGCGCGTCGGTCTGCCGACGACGCTTGAGGAGCTGGGGCTTGATGAGATTACCGATGCCGATTTGCTGAGCGTTGCTGACGCAACTTTTAAGAACGAGCGCAACATGGCCAACGAACAGACAAAGGTGACCAGGCAAAAGCTCGTGCAGCTCATGTGCGAGGCATAGTTTGGCGCTTGATTGGCCTTGTGCAATCGAGGCGGCGATAGGCCATAGGCTATTTGCCGCAAAGGTGCTCCGCGTGTAATTTGCCCGAGGCACGGGCCGATAGCGTATTATTATCTCTTGCTTGTTTGCACTGCTCAGGGAGGGGCCGCGCATGGCGCAGGAACACGATCTGTTTGATGACATTATCGAGATCAGCAAGGGTTTCGACTTTCTTAAAAACCCGCTTGGCGGCGTGACCGACGCGCTCGATCCGTCGGCGCCGCAGTGGAATCCTGCCGACTACAAGGAGCGTCCGCGCGGCAACACGATTCCGTGTCTGGCCTGCAAAAACGAAAAGAGCGGCTGCACTGCGTGCATGGACGTGTGCCCGGTCAACGCCATCGAGGTCGAGGAAGACGCCATCGAGATCCTCGATACCTGCCGCAAGTGCGGCCTGTGCGCTGCCGCCTGTCCGACTGAGGCGATTATTTCGCCGCGTCTGGCGCCCAAAAACCTTTACGACGACATTGTCTCGGCGGCTACGAGCCACGAGACCGCCTACGTTACCTGCACGCGTGCCCTTAAGCGCATGCCGCGCGAGAACGAGGTTGTTGTCGCCTGCGTGGGCGATATTACGGCCGAGACCTGGTTCTCGGTACTGGCGGACTATCCCAACGTGAGCGTGTACCTGCCACTGGGCGTGTGCGATAAGTGCCGCAACACCGGCGGTGAGGACATCCTGGGCGAGGCGATTGCGAAGGCCGAGGAGTGGGCCGGCACGGGCATGGGTCTGGAGGTCGATCCCAAGAGCCTCAAATGTCATAAGCGCCGCGAGTACGAGCGCAAGGAGTACATGGAAAAGATCGCCCGCACCACGGGCCTTACCGTGACAAAGCTCAATCCGGCAACGGCGGCACTGGCCTCGGTGACGCAGAAGCTCAAAGCCCATCGCCATCAGATTACCCAGTTGGAGCGTACGCTCAACACCATGTGCGGCACCACGACGACCAAGCGTCGCCGTTCGCTCACGCACGGGCGGCAGCTGGTGCTCTCGACGCTGCAAAACCACCCCGAGCTTGCCCAGAACATGCGGGTGAGCACGCCGGAATGCGATTTTGACAAGTGCACGTCGTGTGGCGAGTGCGTCAACGTGTGCCCCACGTTTGCCTGCGATTTGGTGGGAAGCGGCCGCTTTGCACTGGAGTCCACGTATTGCCTAGGCTGCGGAGCCTGCGTCAAGGTGTGCCCCGAGCATGCGCTTAAGTTGGTTGAACATGATGCATCCAACCTAGTCGTCGTCGATCCCGAGGCCGAGGAAAAGGCCGCCCAGAAGGCTAGGGCCCACGAAGAAGCCCAGAAGGTCAAGGCTGAGGCGAAGGCCAAGCTCGACAAGATGCTCGATCAGGTGGAGAAGCTCGCGGACTAGTCAGCGACCCCTATCTCTGCTTCATTCGTGCCGCCGTGGCGTCCGGGTTAGCCCAGATGCTGCGGCGGCGCTATACTTATGCAGTTTGAAATGCTTGTACCAAAAGGAGCTGTCGTGTCCCTTTCCATCGGTATCGTGGGCCTGCCCAACGTGGGCAAGTCGACGCTGTTCACCGCGCTTACCAAAAAGACCGGCCTTGCCGCCAACTATCCGTTCGCCACGATCGACCCCAACGTGGGTATCGTCGACGTGCCCGATAGCCGCCTGCAAAAGCTCGCCGACATCGTTAACCCGGGTCGCATTGTGCCGGCGACGGTCGAGTTCGTCGACATCGCAGGTCTGGTGAAGGGCGCCAACGAGGGCGAGGGCTTGGGCAACCAGTTCCTGGCCAACATTCGCGAGACCGACGCCATCTGCGAGGTCGTGCGCTACTTTAAGGATCCCAACGTCATGCGTGAGGTGGGCCGCACGGGCGAGTTCGTCGATCCCGCCGGTGACGCCGATACCATCATGACCGAGCTCATCCTGGCCGACATGGGCACGCTCGAGAAGCAGCTGCCCAAGCTCGAGAAGGAGGCCAAGCGCGACAAGGAACTCATGCCCAAGTTTGAGGTTGCCAAGCGTCTGCTTGCCTGGCTCAACGAGGGCAAGCGCGCCGCATCCATGGAGATGACCGACGAGGAGCGTGCCGCCGCCAAGGGCCTGTTCCTGCTCACCATGAAGCCCATCCTGTATGTGGCAAACGTGGACGAGGATATGCTCAACGACGATCTGGCGCCCATCGATGGCGTCAAGCCGTTGCCCATCTGCGCCAAGATCGAGGCTGAGCTTTCTGAGCTCGATCCCGAGGATGCGGCCGACTACCTGGAGAGCTTGGGCCTGGAGCAGCCCGGCCTGGACGTGCTCGCGCAGGCAGCCTACAAGCTGCTCGGCCTGCAGTCGTTCTTTACGGCCGGCGAGATGGAGGTCAAGGCCTGGACGGTTCGTCAGGGCGCGACCGCCCCGCAGGCTGCCGGTGTCATCCACACCGACTTTGAGCGCGGCTTTATTAAGGCCGAGGTCATTGGCTATGACGACTACATCGAGCTCGGAGGAGAGCAGGGCGCCAAGGCCGCCGGCAAGCTGCGTATTGAGGGCAAGGACTATGTCATGGCCGATGGCGACGTCGTGCACTTCCGCTTTAACGTGTAAGGACGACGCATATGTTTAAATATGGCAAAAAAGCTGGCTACATGGGTATTGCGTTGCTCGTACTTGCGGTGATTCCGCTGGTGGTCGCAGCGTGTGTTATCCCCAACATTGGTCCCGAGGTGGCAACAAAGTTTAATGCCGCCGGCGAGGTGACGCGCTGGGGCAAGAGCTACGAGTTGCTGGCACTGCCGGTGCTCAACCTGCTGCTGAGCGTGGCGACATACTTTACGGCAGGACGCCAGGCAAAGAACAATGAGGACTCCGCCGCCATGGCGCGCATCGTGTGCGAGCGCTACCTGCGAAACGGCTGCATCACGGGTGTGTTCCTCAACGTGGTTAACGTTTACTTTATGTACTCGGCGATTACCGGAACGGGCTTTGGCCTAGGCTTTTAGCTTGCGCCTTTAGGCAACGAGCCTGCACGCATATTCAATGGCTGCTGCGAGGCTGCCGCTCGATCGTTGTTTAAAGACCATATCGGCGGCGGCCTCGTTTTCGTATCCAGCGCCGCGAAGGGCGAGTGCGATACCGGCTTCCAGGAGAAGGGGCAGACCGCGTTGGCTGGTTGCGATTACGGCAGCCTGATTGAGCGAGCGGCTGTGCGCTTGGCATTGGATGGCAAGTTCGCCTTGCGCCGGGCAAGGGACCAGAACGGCGGCGACGCGACTTGATAGCAATGCAAATGCTGTGCGCTCATCGGGCGAAAGACATTCTGCTTCAACGACGACGAGCTTGGGCGGTGCGCTGTTTGTGCGAAGCGTGGCTCGGTACGTGCGGACCGAAGAACCCGACATAGAAAACTCCTGTGTATTCGGCAAAACGTAAACTATAGTTTACGTTTATGTTCGGCTCCATTTCAAACTCGTCTGCATGGACGAACGTGCTAAACAGATTCTTGGCAGGCGGGTCGAAGAGACACGCAGGGACCTTGGTATCTCCAAGGTTGATTTTTGTGTGGCGACAGGAATCAGCCGACCCTACCTCGACCGAATCGAAGATGGGACGGCAAATTTCACGCTCAAGGTTCTATTTAAGATCGCGCCCGCCCTTGGCATGACGGTGTCAGAGCTTCTCGAGGGTATCGAATAGGGGATACTCGTCGACAACTGAATTACGCCATCGGGATGCGGTCGTGGTTGACTTGGCTGTAGAACAGGCGCTGGATCTCTGCCGCATCACGTGACTGGCCGAGCGCCCACATGGTCTTGGCCACGAGCGTCTCGGTGGTCATGTCGTCGCCGCGCAAAATGCCCGGATGATCGGCGTAGGCACGGCCGACCTCATAAACACCCAGGTCAAGGCCCTCTTCGGGGACCTGCGTGGTCATAACGACGGTGCGGCCCGAATCGACCCAGCGGAAAATCGCCTCTTGGAACGACTCGCCCGACTCGCCAAACTCGGGGATACCGCCAATGCCAAAGGTCTCAAGGATTACAGCGTCGTAGCTATCGGCAAGGGCGTCGAGGATGCCCGGGTTTACGCCGGGCGTGAGCTTGAGTACAAATACGCGCGGGTCGATGCTGTCGTAGAAACGCACCGGGTTTTCGCCCTGATGCGTGCCGTGAAGCCCGTTGCGCACGATGCGGTCGTTGCGGATATAGGCGATGGGCGGATAGTTGACGCTAATGAACGCGTTAAAGCTCATGGTGCGCTGTTTGCGGGCGCGCGTACCGGCAATGGCTACGCCGCCAAACACGATTGAGACGTCGTGCGAGTGCTCGTCGAGCGCATAGAGCAGGCTCTGGTACAGGTTGAGCTTGGCGTCGGTAAAGGGATTGCCCATGGGCTTTTGCGAGCCGGTGAGTACGATAGGCTTGGGGCTGTCCTGAATCAGATAGGAAAGCGCCGCCGCGGTGTAGCTCATGGTGTCGGTGCCGTGCAGAATCACGAAGCCGTCGTGGTCGGCATAACCCTCGACGATGACGTCGCGGATACGCATCCAGTCACTGGGGCGCATATTGGTGCTGTCGATGTTCATGGGCTGCACGACGTCGAGCTCGCAGAGGCCCGAGATCTCGGGGACGCTCTGGGCGAGCTCCTCACCGGTCAGGGCGGGGGAGAGGCCGTTGCCGTCCTCGGTCGATGCGATGGTGCCGCCCGTGGCGATGAGAAGGATGCGCTTCATGCTGGTATTCCTATCGGTTTTGTCGCCGCAAGGGCGGAGTCGTTCGGCAGTATTGTGGCACAGGGCGTCCAATGTTCAAACGTAATACATCATCTGTAATGTTTAGTAATACTTCAATTGCCGTCAAATAAGGGCCCAGGTCGTGCGTTTGCCGTGCGCTGATGGCCGCGAGGGACGAGAAACCCCATATAACGTGTACACTATGGAAGTTATTTTCGTTCATTCACGCGGGTGGGCACCGGCTCCCCGCCAACAAGAGGGGGAAACCATGGATCAAAAGGCTTCCGCAAAGGTCCTCGTACTCGACTTTGGTGCGCAGTACGGTCAGCTCATTGCCCGTCTCGTCCGCGACCTCAACGTGTATTCCGAGATTGTCCCCTGCGACATCTCGGCCGAT
>CAUCXP010000056.1 GCA_958446785.1 uncultured Collinsella sp.
ACCCGCTCGAGATCTTTGCCACCAACGAGGGCGGCATGAGCTTCCACGGCGGCCTGGTGGGCGGCATCTTGGGCGGTATCATCGTGTGCCGCATGTACAAGCTCGACGCCTGGACCATCGCCGACCTTGCTGTGATCGGTGCTCCGCTGGCGCTGTGCCTGGGACGTTGTGCCAATTTCGTCAACGGCGAGCTGTGGGGTAAGCCGACCGATCTGCCCTGGGGTGTGGTCTTTGGCGGCACCGCGGGCGATATGCCGCGCCATCCCTCCCAGCTCTACGAGGCGTTCCTAGAGGGCATCGTGCTCTTCTGTTTTTTGCAGGTGCTCAGCCGCAAAAAGCCACTGCTGCCCCAGGGCACGTTTATGGGCGTGTTCGTGATGGGGTACGGCATCGTCCGCTTTCTCGTTGAGTTCGTGCGCGTGCCCGATGCGCAGCTGGGCTATCTGCTGGGAGGCGTTATCACCATGGGCCAGCTGCTGAGTTTGCCGCTCGTAATCGCCGGCCTGGCGCTCATCATCTTCGCCCGACACCGCAACCGTCCCCAGCGCATCTACCTGGACGCCTAACCACCAAAACCACCACAAAGGGGACAGGCACCTTTGTGGTGGTCTTGCCGAGTTTGGCAGGTTTCTAGAAAGGCTTTTGGACTGTGAAGGATTCCGACCTCTCCACAACGGCTGCGCGCGACGCCGCCCGCATCGTCTGGTTTAAGCGCTACCCAGCCAAGCAGACGCTCATCGCATTTTTGCTCGCGCTGTTGGCGACCACGGCGTTTTCTATCGATCCCGCCCCGGTGTCGAGCAACGCGGTCTTGGCGATTGACCCCAAAGCCTCGGGCATGCTGTACGTGTGCTACGAGGTGCTCCTCTCGTTTGCCGGCCATACCGACGCGGTCATGCTGCTTGCGCTTGCCTGCCTGCTCACTCTGCCGTTTCGCTACGTATTCTTTGGCCGCGGCGATGCTTGGCGTCCTTCGGTGATCCTTCCGTCGCTGTTCTTTGCCGTCTGCATGGTGTTTGGCCGCAGCTACGACCTCACCGATTCTGCCGAGATCGTGCTCGGCGACAAGGCTCGCATCATCTGCGCCTGGATAGGCGGTGCGGGCTGGATGCTCTTGGCGGTCGTTGCCTTCTACCTGGCTTTTGAGTGTCTAGATTGGCTGAGCTCTCGGCGCATTCCGTTTTCGGAAGCGCACTTTGGCCGCGTATGGCGTGTGGCTCACGCCGTGCTCTCGGTCCATCCCTTTGCCGGGCCCTTCCTGGTGCTTATGGTCGCCTGGGCGCCCACGCTTATCGCTTCGCTGCCCGGCCTTTTTATGGGAGATACGGGTGCGCAGATTCGCCAGTGGTTCAACTACCCCAACGGCACGAGTGACTACCTGCGTCTGCTCAATCCCAATGTGTTGCTCAACGGACATCACCCCGTGGTGCACACGGCTATCATCGGTTCGTGCGTCCAGCTGGGGCTTTCACTGTTCAACAGTGCCAACGCAGGTCTTGCCATCTACACCTGCGCTCAGTTCGTCATTACGGCCGCCTGCATGGCCTATTCCATCTCGTCGCTGCGCAAGCTGGGCGTGAGTCTGCCGGTCCGCGGCGTGATCTTGCTGTTCTTTGTGTTTATGCCCATGTTCTCCAACTACGCGGCCCTGCTTACCAAAGATGTGCTGTTTGCCGACGCGTTTTTGGTGCTGTTGGTACAGGCCGTGAAGCTCGTGGCATGCGGCCTGCCCCGTCGCGATGCCAATGCCGAGCGTGCGGGCGAACAGAGGCCCGTGCTCTTTGCGCGCCATGACTGGCTGCTGCTCGCTCTGGGTGCCATGGGTTCCACGTTTCTGCGCAACGGCGGCCTGGTGTTTCCCCTGGCGGCATGCGTAATCGCGGCGGCGTTTTGCGCATGGGACGCGCATGTGGCTCGTCGCGCAGCCAAGCAGGCTGGTGCTGCGTCTTCGGGCTCCATCCCGCGTTTCCGCTGGATGGGAGTTCTTGCGGTGCTTGCACTCTGCCTTGCCTCTAATATGTACTTCACCAAGGTCTTTATGCCGGCGCACGACATTACGCCTGGTTCCAAGCGCGAAATCCTCTCGATTCCGTTCCAGCAGACGGCTCGTTTCGTCCAAAAGCACGACGGCCTCAACTCGGGTGTCAACCCTACGGTTAAGGAGGACGGCACTATCGTGGAGGCTCCTTGCGACGGCTTGGTGACCGACGATGAGCGTGCCGTGATCGACCGTGTGCTCAAGTACGACAATCTGGGCCGCCGTTACAACCCGGATAAGTCGGACGCTGTCAAAAATTGCTTTAACGAGTACGCCTCGCAGGAGGACATCAAGGCCTATTTTGAGGTCTGGGCGCAGATGTTCAAAAAGGATCCCGAGTGCTACATCTCGGCGCTCATCAATAACTACTACGGCTACTTTTATCCGAGTGCCCGCGATGCGTGGGTCTACAGCACGGCGCGCAGTGCCGAGATTATGGCGAAGCCCGATAACCTCAAGTACTTTGACTTCCATCCGGTCGATAGCAAGGTTGTGCGCTGGTGCGACCACCTGATCAACCTGTATCGCGTGGCAGTGCAGCGCATTCCGTTTATCTCGCTCACCATGAGCTCGGCCACCTATGTGTGGATCATGATCGCCGTGGTGGGCTATCTGCTACGTCGTCATTCATGGCGCGGTCTGGCCATTTGGTTGCCGCTGCTGGGCGTGCTTGCCGTGTGCCTGATCGGTCCCTGCAACGGTTCGACCTATATGCGCTACCTGTATCCGGTTATCGCCTGCATGCCCTTTGCCATCGGGGCCACCATCACTCGCAGCGACCTCCTCTGGTCCTAATCTGCTGCAAAGGGGACAGGTCGCTTTGCACCAAAGGATGGCATCATCACGACGCCTTCATTTTGGGGTTTATCTCGCAGGCCAGTAGGTATATCATAACGACGTTTGTTTATATTGCCCGAGCATCTGCGCTGGGCTTTAGGTCAAAACCGATAGGAGACACGTATGTCCGGACACTCTAAGTGGGCCACAACCAAGCATCGTAAGGGCGCGCAGGACGCCAAGCGTTCCGCCCTCTTCTCCAAGCTGAGCCGCAACATCACCGTTGCTGCCCGTCTCGGCGGTGACCCGCTGCCCGAGAACAACGCCAGCCTCGCCGCTGCCGTTGCTAAGGCCAAGGCTCAGTCCATGCCCAAGGACAAGATCAAGTCCGCTATCGACAAGGCTTTTGGTTCGGGTGCCGATGCCGCCGTCTACGAGAACATCGTGTACGAGGGCTATGGTCCCGCCGGTGTCGCCGTCTATGTTGACTGCCTGACCGACAACCGCAACCGTACTGCCGCCGATGTCCGTTCCGCCTTCTCCCACGCTGGTGGCAACCTGGGCACCTCCGGCTCCGTCGCCTTCCAGTTTGAGCGCAAGGGCCAGATCGTCGTCGCCAAGGAGATCCTGGACGAGAACGCCAAGAAGGAGACCATGATCGCCAACGGTGCTGCCGGTGACGAGGATGAGTTCATGATGGCCATCGCCGAGGCCGGTGGCGAGGACTACGAGGACGCCGGCGAGGAGTGGATCGTCTGGACCGCTGCCAACGACGTCATGGCTGTCTCCAAGGCACTCGAGGAGCAGGGCATCCAGGTCAAGGGCTCCGAGACCACCATGGTTCCGACCACCCCGACCGAGGTCTCCGGTGCCGACGCCAAGAAGGTTCAGCGCCTCATCGACCGTCTCGAGGAGCTCGACGACGTCCAGGACGTCTACAGCACCATGGATATGACCGACGAGGTCATCGCTGCCCTCGAGGAGGAGTAGCGCCCGCGCGGGTTAAGCCGCGCATATCTGGGCATAATGAAGCGAGCATGCAAGCCTCGTGGAATAGATGAGCCGGATCCGCGTGCGTACAGCACCGGACCCGGCTCTTTTATAATGATGCGAATCGTTTTGCATTCTGTGGATCGAGATTTGAAGGGAGCGCCGCATGCGCGTGCTCAAACGAGCCCTAGCGATCGTATATCTTGCCGCCGCCGTCGTGGCGCTGGGCACGTTGGTCTGCCAGTTTTGGGGGCCATATACCTACCGCTTTATGCTGCTGATGCGTGACCCCATGCCGCGCATTGTCGTTACAGTGAGCGGCGGTGTCGTGGCGCTTGGCGTGCTGGCGGTCTTCTTCCGCCTGATGTTTGCTCGCCGCGAGCCGTCCTGCGTGCATCCGGCAGGGGAGCGCAATATCGAGGTCACGCTCGCGGCTCTCTCCTCGTGTGCCCGCGCTGCTGCCGAACGCGATGACCGCGTGATGGTCGAGCATATCGAGGCGCGTGTTCAGGGTTCCGACGAATCGCACGTTCGTTTTAAGGTCGAAGCCATCGCGCTCGATGATAAAGACGTCGCTTCCCTTGCCACTGCGATGCAGCAGCGTATCGAGCGGGCCTGCGACACCATGCTCGGTACGCCGGGCACGACTGCGCGCGTTCGCTTTTTGCCGTCCAAGACTACCGTCCAGACCGTGGAGGTTTCCGGTGAGTGATACCAACCAAGACAAGACCGCCCGCACGCCGCGCCTGACGATCGACCAGAACGCTACGCCGGCAGGCGAGTCCGCCGACACCAAGCCCGAGGCCGGCGAGCAGCACGACAGCGCCGCTAATGACTTTGACGAGGCCATGGGTCTCATCAAAGGTACGGGCGCTGCTATCTGGAGCTACGCCGTGCGCCACCCCAACACTACGCTCGGTGCCGTGGCAGGCTTTATCCTCGCCGTGCTGGTACTTACATTGGGCCTGTGGGACACGCTCGTCATCGCATTCTTTGTGTTGATCGGCGCCGTGATCGGCCAGATTCGCGACGGCGAGAACGGTATCGTCAACTTCTTCGGCCGTCTGTTTAGCGGCCGCTAATACGTATTCGACTGTCGCATCCGCGGCAGGCATAAGGAGGAACCATGGCTTTTAACACGAAGGTCGATGTGGCCGATACCGAGCTCGAGGCGAACGAGGCCGTCGCCGCCGAGGCGGAGGACGTAACGCTCGAGGACGAGACGCTCGTCGAGGCCGAGTCCGATACGGATGAGGACGACGAGGAAGCGGATGAGTCCGAGGACTCGCTGACCTATTCCAACGGCGTGATCGAGAAGATCGTTGCCATGGCCACCCGCGAGGTTCCGCACGTTCTGGGCATGAAGGGTAACCTCATGCACTTTGTGCAGGAGCAGTTTGGTGCCGAGAATCTGACCAAGGGCGTGACGGTCGAGGTCACCGACGATAATCGCGTGGTCGTCAACATCTCCGTCATCATCGAGTACGGCGCCTATGCGCCCGCGATCTTCGACGATGTTAAGGCACGTGTCACCGAGCGCCTTGCCGCGATGACCGGCCTTGAGGTGGCGGGCGTCAACCTGCGCATCGAGGATGTCATCACTCCCGAGGAGTACGAGCACCGTACCAGCCAGCACGAATAACCTTCCAAAAAGGGATAGGTTTGTTTTGGCAGGTTTTATCTGCGAAAACGTTAAACGGCCGACCGCGCAAGCAAAAGCGTGGCCGGCCGTTTTTATACGCTCCCGATGTAGTCATACCGCTCGTCTAACTAGGGGTTGCAATCGTCGCGTTCCGCGTTACTCTAATGGGCGCATTGTTTCCAAATTGTTAACGAGGGGTTGCCGTAATGGCCGACGAGCACGAAACAGAAAGCAAGGCATGGGCAATTGAGGCCGCCGCGGCAGAGGCGGCATCGCGTGCTGCCGAGGAGGTGCATCGTCCTCCCGTAGTGCCGATGGAGCGCGTGGTCGATCGCGATGTTATCGAGCGGGGCGAGCGCGCTGGTCGCAAGCGCAGCCAGGAGCCGGGCTTTCCGCGCTTTTTTGCCGAGCTCAATTTGGGCCTGATCCTCACGGCCTTTGCCATCGTTGCGTTTAAAACCCCTAATCACTTTGCTTTTGGCGGCACCTCGGGCGTGTCGGTCATTCTGTCCACGCTGTTCCCGACCCTGCCCGTCGGCGTTTTTATGTGGATTATCAATGCGGTGCTCGTCATCCTGGGCTTTATCTTTTTGGAGCGCAAGGCAATCCTGTGGAGTGTCTTTGCTTCGTTTGCGCTGTCCGCCTATGTTTCGCTGTTTGAGCTCTTTATTCCGACCGATGTCTCGATGACGGGCGATATGTGGCTCGACCTGTGCTTTGCCGTGATTCTGCCGGCGCTCGGCAGCGCCATCGTCTTTGATATTGGTGCCTCGACGGGCGGCACGGACATCCTCGCCATGATTCTCAAACGCCGCACGACGCTTGAGATCGGCCGTGCGCTGCTGCTGGTCGATATCGGCATCGTGACCATCGCGGCCTTCTTGTACGGTCCGCGCGTCGGTCTGTACTGCGTGCTCGGCCTGTTTGCCAAGACGCTCGTGGTCGATAAGGCTATCGAGAGCATCCACCTGCGCAAAGTCTGCACGGTCATTTGCTCCGAGCCCCTTAAGGTCGAGGAGTTTATCGTCAAGCATCTCAACCGTACGGCGACTATCAGCCGCGGCTACGGTGCTTTCTCGGGCAAGTGCGTGACGGTGATCATGAGCGTGCTGAGTCGTCGCGAGGCCGTTCAACTGCGTCGCTACGCGCGCGAGATCGATCCGGGTGCCTTTATCACGATCGTCGACAGCTCCGAGATCGTCGGCAAGGGTTTCCGCGGAACGAACTAACGCGGTCGAGCTCATCAAACAATCGAATAGCGCCCTGCGCATTGCAAATGCGTCATGTTGGAGTATTTGTCCCCACATTGGGTGATAATGATGCCAAAGACATCGTTTGCGATCCAGATGATTCGCTCAAGATACGAAGGGATGATCTCGATGTTCTGTTCGCAGTGTGGTGCCCCCATGGGCGATAACGACAAGTTCTGCGGCGCGTGTGGTGCCCCCAATGCCGGTGCCGCAGCCTCTGCCCCTCAGGGTCAGCCCCAGCAGTTTGTTCCGCAAACGCCCGTGGCGAATGCGTCCAAGGGCTGTGTGGCTCAGGCGTTTGAGGATATGACCAAGACTCCGGGCGTGCTGCAGCGCGTGTGCCAGATTGCCTTTTTACCGGCGCTGATTTGTGTTGTGTCGGTACTCGTGCTGTTTATTCCCGTTATTGGCGGCATTGCAGCTGCCATCGGCTTTTTGGCAGCTTGCATTGCGAGCGTGTGCGGTTCCGGCTTTGGTATTGAGTGGGGTCGCGATCTGTCGCTCAAGGTTGATGACGGTATGGATCGTCCACTCATGCGTTCCACGTCGTTTGGCCTCGGAGTCTTTTCGAGCGTTATCTCGGTCGTGCTCGAGGTTATCGCTGCCATTCCCGTTATCGGTGTAGTGCTTTCGCTGGTGGAGAGCGTGGTAATTGGCGCCGCGGGCTCGTATTCGTATTACGGCTCTTATGCACTCGAGGCAGCGCTGTTCGGCTCGCTTGGCCTGCTTGTCCTGGCTATGATTGCCACGGCGGTCTTGGGGGTCTTCTTTAAGATGTTCGCCGACATTGCCGTGATGCACTTTGCGGTGACCGGTCGTGTCGAGAGCGCGTTTTCGCTCGATAAGGTCTGGGCGGCCTTTAAGCACAACAAGACCAAACTGTTCTGCGCTTCGTTCCTTCCCGAGTTTTTGACGGGTCTGGTCGCCAACGTTGTCACATGGATCCTGACGCTCGTCTTCGGCGCCATTGCCTCTGTCGGTATGTATAGCTACTACTACCGTCCTTCGGCTATTGAGGCGCTTGTTACCGGCGGTGGCATCACGCTCGTATTGTTCTTGGTGCTGACGGCGTTTGTCACGGTATTCCTCACGGTCTTTGGCAAGATGCTCAAGCATCGTGCCGTTGGCTATTGGGTTGCGCGCTACGCAAGCGAGTGGGCCGACGAAGACAAGGACGACGTCCTGACTTTTGTGCTGCCGTTTGAGAAGAAGTCTGCTCCGGCTGGTTTTAGCGCCGACGCAGCGCCCGTATCCGATTCCGCTGCGGCGCCTGCGCCCGAGCCCGATCCATGTGGTGGACGACGAGGTAGGCGGGCTTCTCCCCTGCCAGTGCCTCGGTGA
>CAUCXP010000057.1 GCA_958446785.1 uncultured Collinsella sp.
CAGGTCAAGGTAGTACTTGTACTGCTCGGGATTCATGCCCAGGTCCTTGATGCGGGCCTCGAGCAGATCCAGGCGCTCCTCGCGCTGGGAGCCGCCGATAATCTCGCCGATACCGGGAACCAGGCAGTCGGCGGCGGCGACGGTCTTGCCGTCCTCGTTCATGCGCATGTAGAACGCCTTGATCTCAGCCGGGTAGTCGGTCACGAAGGTCGGGCGCTTAAAGTGCTCCTCGGTCAGGAAGCGCTCGTGCTCGGTCTGCAGGTCGATGCCCCAGCTGACGGGGTAATCAAACTGGTGGCCAGCAGCGACTGCCTGCTCCAGGATCTCGACGGCCTCGGTGTAGGTAACGCGGGCAAAGTCGGAGTTTGCCACGTGGTCCAGGCGCTCGATCAAGCCCTTGTCCACAAACTTGTTGAGCATGTTGAGCTCGTCGGGGCAGGTGGCCATAACGTCCTTAAGGACGTACTTGAGCATGGCCTCGGCGTTATCCATGTAGTCGTTAAGGTCGGCAAAGGCCATCTCGGGCTCGATCATCCAAAACTCGGCGGCGTGGCGCGTGGTGTTGGAGTTTTCGGCGCGGAAGGTGGGGCCAAAGGTGTACACGTCGCCAAAGGCCATGGCAAAGTTCTCGGCATTGAGCTGGCCGGATACGGTAAGGCTCGCGTGCTTTCCAAAGAAGTCCTGGCTCCAGTCAACCTCGCCGGACTCGGTGAGGGGCGGATTTTTGGGGTCGAGCGTGGTCACGCGGAACATCTCGCCGGCGCCCTCGCAGTCACTCGTGGTGATGATGGGGGTGTTGACGTAGACAAAGCCCTGCTCCTGGAAGAAGCGGTGGATGGCGGCAGCCGCGACAGAACGGATGCGGAACACGGCGCGGAACAGGTTGGTGCGCGGGCGCAGGTGCTGCTGGGTGCGCAGGAACTCGACGGTTGCGCGCTTCTTCTGCAGCGGGTAATCCGGGGCGCTGACGCCCTCGACCTCGATGGAGGTGGCAGAAAGCTCGAAGGGCTGGGGCGCATCGGGGGTCAGCTTGACGGTGCCGGTGCAAATGAGTGCGGCCGAGACGTTTTGATGGGCGATCTCGTCGTAGTTGTCGAGTGCCTCGCGGTTCATGACGACCTGCAGGTCGCGGAAGCAGCTGCCGTCGTTGAGCGTAACGAAGCCAAAGTTCTTCATGTCGCGGACGGACTTGATCCAGCCGGCAACGGTGACGGTCTGGCCACCGAGCGACTCGGCATCGGCATAGAGCTGCGCGATTTTGGTGCGGTTCACGTATCCTCCCATAACGGTTGTACGGATTATTTCCAAACAGTTAACCATTCTAACCCGCGAGTGGGGGCGTAGCAAAACGTCAGGCGTGATGTATGGGCGTGACGTGGGCGCCATACAGGTTCCTGCTTTACGTTGTCTAGTGTCCGCAGATGGCTTGGCGGATGAGGGCTGCGTAGGTGTCGATTCCCGCCTGGGTGAGGTGTGTGCCGTCGTCGACAAGGTATTCGCTGTGGCCCTCTGAGGCGCCGTTCCAGTCGATGACGCCGGCGTTGTCGTTTTGGGCGCAGACGTTACGAATCGTCTGGTTATTGCGGTCCTGTAGCTCGAGCGGTACGCGCACGGTCACAAAGTAGATGGGCTTGCCGCCCACGGCATTAATCACGTCCTGCACCTGCTGGGGGTCGCGGATGAGGCCGTTGGTGCCAAGCGCGCAGATGACCACGCTTGGATCGTAGTTGGCACTGTCCTGTGCATAGACATCCTGGAAGGTGTAGAACTGGCGGCTCACCACGCCGTCGATGTACGCGTTGGGAAGCGCCGCCTGAATACCGGACTGTGCGCCCGCAGTGACCGAGTCGCCAATCATGAGCACGTGGGCATCGCAGGTCCCGGTCGCCTCGTCGTAGGTAAAGCTCTTCCAGTCAAGGTTCTTCGGGACCTTTTCGGCGATAGGTCCTTCTTTGGGTTTTTGCTTGGTTGCGTCATCGGATGCGGTGTCGCTGGGCTGGGAATCTTTGCCGGATGCAGGCTCGGCGCCCTTGTCGTTGGCTCCGTTGTCCTGGGACGAGGTCGCGTTCTGGGCAAGCTCGGGACGGAGCTGCTCGGCGCGGGCGGTGGCGATGCCTGCCCAGTCAAGCGGCGCGAAGGCAAGTGCGGCGACGCATGCGGCGCCAAGCGCGGGGAGCACCATGGCGGGCGCGAGGACGTGCTTTCCTGCCGTGCTGTCCTGTTGGGCCGGCTTGTGGGACCAAGGGCGTTCGACGAGGCGATAGAAAACCTCGGCTACCGCAAGAATCAGTACAAGCTGTAATACCTGCTCCCACCAGGCGATGCGGGTAGTGCGGGTTGCGGGGTTCATAAGAAACAGTAGGGGATAGTGCACCAGATAAACCGAGAACGAGCGCTGACCCAGCCAGACGAGCGGCTTGACCGACAACAGGCGACGCACGATGCACTCCGTATTCTGCACGCAGATGATGAGGAGTCCGGTGACGAGGGCAAGCAGCAAAAAGCCGCCGCGGTAGAGCCAGGCGCTCTCTCCGGTCAGCATGGGTGCGCCGGCTATAACGGCAACGAGCCACGCGATAGAAATCGCGTTGACCTTTGAGATGCCCTTGTTGGCGCCGGGGGTATGGATGTCACCGCTCAGCATCTCGCGCAGACGCGGCGCGGCGATGGCGGCTAAGGCTCCGCATAGAAGCTCGGCGGCACGGGCGTCGGTTCCGTAGTAGACGCGCGATGTGTCGGCGGTGGGATTAAACATGAGGACCATGGCTGCCGTCGATACAAGCGCGAATGCGATTGTGATGCCGATGGCGGTGTTGCGCGACCTGGTTTTGCCGCACAGTGCCATAAGGATGACCGGCCATACCAGATAGAACTGCATAGTGACAGCGCAGAACCACAGGTGCGTGAGCGGCGAGGGGAGCCCCGCGGCGGCGAAATACGAGACGTTGCGGAAGATGTAGAACCAGTTGCTCAAAAAGAGTGCCGATGGCAGGGCGTCCTGCTGCACCTTAGGGAGTAGGCTCGGGGCCGCGATGTAGGTGGCGACGGCGGTAAGCGCGATGGTCACGACGATCGGCGGCATCATGCGCGCAATGCGGCGGCAGATATAGCGCGGGTACGAGAATCCGTCGCGTGCCATGGCTCGCATAATGCTTTTGGTGGCGAGATAGCCACTCAGCGTAAAGAAGAGTGTAACGCCCAAAAAACCGCCGGTCAGACGGCTGGGGCGAAGGTGATATAGGACGACGCCGGCGATGGCGAGGGCGCGGAGCCCGTCGAGCGCGACGATGCGTTGGTTGCGTTGAGGCGCGGCATGTGCGGCGCCCGTGGGTGTGTTTTGCATCGATCTTCCTCCAATGTCGACCTAGCAGTCTAGCGCTCTGCGCGGACAAAGGAAGGGGGTTCGTGCGGTTGAACAACATGCCGCGGGACGATGCTTCGCTACGCAAAAGCCGCACCTGCGTTGATGCTCAGCTGCCTATATAGAAACGTTTCAGAACCTCTACATAGGCAAAAACAACAACACAGATGCGGCAAAGATGCACAGGCGGTTGACCCGTTATGTGACGGCAGTCTGCTACTTGGTCTTGGCCACCAGCAGCGGATCGCCAAGCTTGACGAGCGGGTTGCCGCCGATAAGCGTTCCGGACTCGCCGACATGGTCGATGCTCTTGAGGCGATCGAGCTCAGAGACGATGACGGTCA
Source organism: uncultured Collinsella sp. (assembly GCA_958446785.1). Taxonomy (GTDB): domain Bacteria; phylum Actinomycetota; class Coriobacteriia; order Coriobacteriales; family Coriobacteriaceae; genus Collinsella. The sequence goes on from CAUCXP010000057.1 coordinate 3,706, forward strand.
CGATGTCCTCGTGACCAGCGGCCTTGATGGCGTCGCGGTCGAAGCTGATGAGCGGCTGGCCTGCCTTGACCGTGTCACCCATCTCGACAAAGCGGGCAAAACCCTTGCCGTTCATTTCCACGGTGCCCAGGCCGACATGGATGAACACGCGAAGACCGTCCTCGGTGATCATGCCGATGGAGTGGTTGGTGACGGTGGTGGCGCCGATACGGCCGTTGGCGGGGGCGTAAATGGTGCCGGTAATGGGCTCGATGCCGTAGCCCTGGCCGAGCATGCCCGAGGCGATGGTCTCGTCGGGAACCTCACTCAGATTGACGAGCACGCCGTTGACGGGAGCGTAGATGACGCCTTCGCGGGTGGCGAAGCTTGCTGCGGGCGGAACGGACGCCTCGCCCGACGAAGTGAACGTGGACTTGAGCGAATCGAGCAGACCCATAGATGCCTCCAACGTATCAGGCGCGCATGTTGCACGCGTGTGGTTTGCCGGAAACGTTTCGTACGTGTTTCCCAGCACGGTCAGCGCTCCTATTTTACGCTGCTTAACGATGGTCCTGAGCTGGGATTATGTGATATATCAGTTGATGGCCAACTTATTGCGGGGGTGTTTCTGCGCCGCGGGCTCAAGTGGGGTACGCTAAGGTGCGAAAAACGAGTGCGCACGAATCGCACGGAGGGAGCACCTATGATTATTGAGAACCATGCGCTGTGGGGCGAGGAGCCGACCGAGGATTATCCGGCGACGTTTACGTATCTGGGTGCCGAGCCGCTGCCCGACAAGCCCAATGACCGCCGCCCCGCGGTGATCATCTGCGGCGGAGGTGGGTTTACGCATATCGCTCCGCACGAGCAGGACCCGGTGGCGTTTGCATTTTTGGACCGCGGCTACCAGGCCTTTGTGCTCAACTATGTGACGAGCGCCACGGGCGACGTGAGCTTTCCGCACCCGCAGGCGGACCTCGCCAAGATGGTCGCTACCGTGCGCGCCAACGCCGACGAGTGGCATGTCGATCCCAAGCGCGTGTGCATCGTGGGTTTCTCGGCGGGCGGCATGATTTGCGCCTCGTTGGCAACGCAGTGGAAGACCGGACCCTTCGCGGGCCTTGCCGGGGCTCGTCCGGAGGATATTCGTCCCGACGCCGTGGTACTGGGCTATCCGTTGCTTGACCTTGCCTATGTGCGCGATATGCAGACGCGCGACCCGCGCATCGACCTGCGCGTGCCCAAGACGGGTGGCAAGACGGGGCGCGATTTGCTCAACGACTATCTGTCGATGGTGACGGGCGGCGAGGCGACCGATGAGCACCTGACCGACATTTGCCCTACCACGCACGTTTCGCGCCAGATGCCTCCGACCTTTGTGTGGGGCGTTTCGGACGACAAGACGGCGCCGGTCGCGCAGGTCTACCCGTTTGCGCAGCGCATGGCCGAGGAGGGCGTTGCATGCGAGATGCACGTCTTTGACCAGGGTGGCCACGGCCTTTCGCTCGGCAACGCTAATACCGCGGTCGACAACGAGGACAAGCAGGTTTCCGTCCGTCCCTGGATCCGCCTGGCCTTCCGCTTTCTGGAGCGCCATCTGTAAGAGGACGGACATCCCCTCAATAACTTGCGGTGAAATAGTTCCTATTTAAGCCCTCAACCAGTCCAAGCAGGAACTATTCCACCGCAACTTTGTCTTTGATGCCCCGCCCGGAAACCGCATCCCGGTTTGGGCGCGGATTCCGGGATGCAGTTTCCCGTAGGGCCTCGACTGGGAAAGCGCGTCCCGTTTCGAGCGGGGATTCCGGGATGCATTTTCCGCAAGAGGCCTGTTTGGGAAACCATATCCCGTTTTGAGCCAGAATTCTGGGACGCAGTTTCCCCGAGAGGCCTCATCGGGAAACGATATCCCGGAATTCGCCCGGATGGTGGGATGCGCTTTCCAGAAGGGCGTCGCTGATCCCTCGGGGACGGAGGAAAGCGGATCATTTTGGGCGGTGCTGGCGTCAAGGTTTAAGACCGACGTCGTCCCTTGTTGCTTTCCTACCAGACGGTGAACTGGGCGTTTTCTGTGTTCCAATGGACATCGCGAACGTAGTCGCGCACGCCCGTCGCATCTCGTGCTTCGAACAACTCAAGAATATGAGCATGTTCGTTGTTGGCTTTATTGAGCAGTTTGCAAGCCGTCTCTTGGTCGACAGTCTCGTAATCGCGCTTGATAAAGCAACGCTCGAGCTGCGAGATCATATCGCGCAGACGGTCGTTGCCGCAGCGGTTGAAGTACGTAAGGTGAAAGTCTCGCTGAATATCGTCGTACTTACGGATGAGACCGCCTTGGATCGCGAGGTCCATGGAGCCGACGAGAAATTTGAGCTGCGTAATGTCATCGTCGGTTAGGTTCGGACAGGCGAGATATGCGGCCTGCCCGTCGAGCGGCCCCATAATCTCAAAGACTTCAACGGCGTTTTGCTGATCGAACCCACGGACGCGGAATCCGCGGCGGGGGAGATTGTCCAGGTAGCCGTCGCTTGCCAGCTGGATGAGCGCCTCGCGGACCGGCGTGCGCGACACGCCCATGGCGTCGCAGATCGCCTGCTCGCTCAGCCGGTCGCCGGCGGACAACTCGCCGGCGTCAATACGGCTCGAAATATAGTCGTATACGTGGTCCTTCAGGGGCCTTCTGAGCGTTTCCATGAGCTTATGTTCCTTAACGGTATATTTCTAAAATTAAATACGTTTCGCTTGAATAGCTCAGTCGAATTATAGAACGACCAGCTAAATCGTGCTACTTTGCGCCGATAAGCAGGAATACGCTTACCGAGGAATATCTACCGTTCGGGATTGTATACAATATACAAAACAAGAAAACCGCCCTAAGATAAAGCCATCGGAAGGAAGGCGGACGCAAGGAAGTCCGCTCAGTACTATGAGATCCAAGGAGGATCATCATGACCAAGTTCAGCCACGTCATCATCCGTCGTCCCGGCAAGTCCCTGAGCAATGGCATCACGAGCGCTCCCGAGCTTGGCCAGCCCATCTACGAGCGCGCCATCGAGGAGCACTACGATTACGAGCATGCGCTCGAGCAGTGCGGCGTTGACGTGTCGGTGCTGCCGGCACTCGAGCAGTATCCCGACAGCTGCTTCGTCGAAGATCCGGCCGTTATCACTCGCTGCGGCGCCATCATTACCAACCCCGGCGCCGATAGCCGCAACGGCGAGAAGGACGAGATTGAGCCGGCCGTCCGTCGCTTCTTTGACGACGAGCATGTCAAGCACATCGTTTCTCCGGGCACGCTTGACGGCGGCGACGTCATGATGGTCGGTGACCATTTCTACGTCGGTCGCTCCGCTCGTACCAACGAAGAGGGCATTCGCCAGTTCTGCGAGATTCTCGAGGGCTGGGGCCTCGAGGGTTCTGAGGTTCCGCTGGAGGAGGTCCTGCACCTCAAGACGGGCGTCAACTACATCGAGGACAACAACATGCTCGTCTCTGGTGAGTTCATCGATAAGCCCGACTTTGCCCAGTACAACAAGATCGTCGTGCCCGAGGACGAGGCGTACGGCGCAAACTGCATCTGGGTCAACGGTACGGTCATCGTTGCCGAGGGCTATCCGACTGTGCTCAAGGCCGTGCAGGATCTGGGCTACAAGACACTCGTCGTTGACACCTCCGAGTATCGCAAGGTCGACGGCGGCCTTTCTTGCCTGTCGCTGCGCTTCTAACGCGATAGCTGTAACAGTCTGATGATCGCTTGACCGATGGCCCGGCACCCGATTCGGGACGTCCGGGCCATCTTTCGTTCGATCACATGATGAAGGGGGTGCACATACAATGGCCTCTAAAGCTCAAAATGAAGAGATTATCGACCCTAATGGCCTCGATCTCTTTCGTCTGACCATGATGGTTATTACCGCCAGTATTTGTGGCGGCATCTTTTCGCTTGCCGGCGATATGGCAGCAGGCGGGGCAAATACCGGTGCGGTTATCGTCTCGTGGGGAATTTGCTTTATTGGCGTCTTTGCGCTGATGATGGTGTTCAACGGTTTGTCTCAGGCCCGTCCCGACCTGACCGGCGGCATCTATGCATACGCTGCGGCCGGTTTTGGCGATTACATTGGATTCAACTCCGCTTGGGGCTACTGGATCAGCGCATGTCTTTCCAACGTGAGCTTTGCGCTCTTGCTGTTTAGCGCGCTGGGCTATTTCTTCCCCGCGTTTGGCGCGGGTAACAACCTGCTTTCTATCGTCTGCGCCAGCGTGTTTTTGTGGTTCCTTACCGCCCTTGTGCTTCGTGGCGTTAAGGAGGCTGCGGGC